>JASFOZ010000282.1:0-6004 GCA_050116255.1 Desulfarculaceae bacterium | reverse complement strand
ACTGGCCTTTATTTTTCAGTTGAAGACGGTTATAAGGGAGAAGCTCGCTAAGGATATCGAGAATCACGGGCTGTATTCCCAGATGAATAATCTGGAGACAGCCATTGACAATTTGGCCTTGATGGCCTTTGATATCTTCGCGGCCTGCCGGGAAAAGGTCTATCAGGCCCGCAGCGACGAGATGAAGCGCATCTATGCGGGCGCCTTGCGCAGGTCGGGCCTTTTTGAGGAGGCTGAGGAGCCGAATCATACGTAATTTGGAGACCCATGGCCAAAAACCCCAGACGAGGTAGCAGATAATGTGGTTGATGGGCGTAACTATATCCCTATTGGCAGTTTTGGCGCTGGTGTTCATCGCCTACCTGGGGGTGGCCCAGGCAGGCCTTGAAAGGCTGTTCGGGGTTTGGCTTCCAGTCATAGCCCTTATCACCTTCCTGGCAGGCATTGCCTACCGGGTTCTGAACTGGGCACGGTCAGCAGTGCCTTTTCGCATCCCCACCACCTGCGGCCAGGAGAAATCACTGTCCTGGATAAAGACCAACAAGATAGACAACCCCTCCACCACCGGAGCGGTTGTTTTGCGTATGGTCTTTGAGATCCTGCTGTTTAGGTCGCTATTCCGCAACACCAGGATGATATACACCTCAGACGGCCCCAAGATCCGCTACGGCTCTGACAAATGGTTGTGGCTGGGGGCCATCGCCTTCCACTATGCCTTTTTAGCGGTTATCCTTTGGCATTTCAGGTTCTTCATGGAACCGGTGCCCTTTTTCGTACCCCTTATCGAAGCCTTTGACGGCTTCCTTGAGGTGGGGCTGCCCGGGCTGATGATCAGCGGGGTGGTGCTATTCCTGGCCGGAGGCTATCTTTTCTTCCGGCGGGTCTACTATCCCCAAATACGATACATTTCATTGCTTTCCGATTATTTTCCCCTGTTTCTCATCATGGGCATAGCCGCCACCGGCATCCTGATGCGCTATTTCTTCAAGGTTGACGTGGTCAAAGTCAAGGAACTGACCATGAGCCTGATCGCCTTTCAGCCTGTGGTGCCCGAGGGGATAGGCAGCCTGTTTTATATCCACACCTTTTTGGTGTGCGTGCTTCTGGCCTATTTCCCGTATAGCAAGCTGATGCACATGGGCGGGGTGTTTTTGAGCCCCACCCGCAACCTGGCCAACAACTCCCGGATGGTCAGGCATGTAAACCCCTGGAACTATCCGGTCAAGACCCACTCCTACGACGAGTACGAGGACGAGTTCCGGGAGCAGATGATAGGGGCTGGCGTGCCTGTGGAACGGCAGCCGCCGCCAGCCGCCGAGGAAGCAGCGGAACCCGCTGATGAACCGGCTCCGGAAAATGCGTAACCTGCCCCTGGGGCATGGTATTGAAACCGTCCTGAAGTAAAGAGGGATAAACACATGGCTGATCCCACTCCCACGCCGGAACAGGCAGCACAGATAGATCACAAGCCGCCAGCCAAAAGCTGGATGGACACCAAGGTTGAGATTCGTCCGGGCATGTACTGTTATCCTTCCAAGCCCTCCTCCATCGAGGGCGTGGGCATGCCCAACCCCCACGAATGGTCTCCCACTGAAAAAGACTGGAATCTGCCCGCTGACTGGAAGGGGATTGTCCGGGAGGGAATCAAGGAGCGCCTGCAAAGATTCCGCTCCTTTAAGCTCTTCATGGACATATGCGTGCGCTGCGGGGCCTGCGCCGACAAGTGCCATTTTTTCATTGGCACCGGCGACCCCAAAAACATGCCGGTTCTGCGGGCTGAGCTTTTGCGCTCCGTCTACCGGGGAGAGATGAAGACCGCCGGAAAGATTCTGGGCAAGATGGCGGGGGGGCGTAAGCTCACCGAGGAGGTCATCAAGGAGTGGTTCTACTACTTCTTCCAATGCACAGAATGCCGGCGATGTTCGGTCTTTTGCCCCTATGGCATTGACACCGCCGAGATCACCATCATCGCCAGGGAGTTAATCAACCTCCTGGGCATGAATATCGACTGGATTCAAACCCCGGTGAACAACTGCTTCCACACCGGCAACCACCTGGGCCTGAAACCCCATACCTACAAGGAAAACATAGACTTCCTCTTGGATGATATAGAGGAGTATGCGGGGGTCAGGATCGAACCCACCTTTAACCGCAAGGGCGCCGAGATCCTGTTCATCACCCCCTCCGGCGACGTGTTCGCCGATCCGGGCATCTTCACCCTCATGGGTTATTTGATGCTCTTTGATCACATCGGCCTGGACTACACCTGGTCCACCTACGCCTCCGAAGGCGGCAACTTCGGCTTCTTTACCAGCCACGAGATGATGAAGCGCCTCAACGCCAAGATGTACGCCGAGTCCAAGCGCTTGGGGGCCAAGTGGATCCTGGGCGGAGAATGCGGCCACATGTGGCGGGTGATCCAGCAGTACATGGACACCATGAACGGCCCTGCCAACCACTTGGAGGTTCCCAAAAGCCCCATCACCGGTACGGTCTTTGATAACGCCGCTTCCACCAAAATGGTTCATATAACCGAGTTCACCGCCGACCTGATCAAGAACAACAAGCTCAACCTGGATAAAAGCCGGAACGACCACCTGCGTGTAACCTTTCACGACTCCTGCAACCCCGCCCGGGGCATGGGCATGTTAGAAGAACCGCGCTATGTGATAAACAACGTGTGCAATCACTTCTTTGAAATGCCGCCCAACACGATCCGGGAGCAGACATTCTGCTGCGGCGCCGGTTCGGGACTGAATGCGGGCGAGAACATGGAGATGCGCTTCAGGGCCACTCTACCGCGCATGAACGCGGTGCAATATGTGCATGAAAAACACAACGTGAACATGCTGGCCTGCGTCTGCGCCATCGACCGGGCCGTTTTCCCCGCCCACTTGGACTACTGGGTGCCGGGCGTGGGCAATTGCGGAGTCAGCGAGTTGGTGGCCAACGCCCTGATCATGGAGGGCGAGATTCCCCGCAAATACAACCTTCGTGGGGAAGAGGTCAATGACCTGCGCGAGGAGGTTGGCCTGGAGCCCATCGAGTGGCCCAGTGAAGAGGAAGAAGAGGCCGAGGACTCCACTACGGAGGGTGAAGAATAATGTATGATCAAGGCAAAATCATCCCCGGTCTGATCATTTTTCTGGCTTTGGTCACCTCCCCGTTCTGGTGGCAGGCGGGCAAGGCCGGCGAGGTTCCCAAACCCTTGATTCCCAAGGACACTCAGTGCGTGCAAAGCAAAGAGGAGATGCGCACCGCGCATATGCAGATCCTCAACAATTGGCGCGATTGGGTGGTCAGGGAAGCAGACCGGGTGTACGTGACCGAAGACGGCAGGAAGTTCAACATGAGCCTGACCAATGAGTGCATGCGCTGCCACAATGACAAGGCCAAATTCTGCGATCAATGTCACAACTACCTGAGCGTAAGTCCCTACTGCTGGGATTGCCATCTCTACCCGCAGCCGCCTAAGGAGGCCAAATGATGGACTTCAGCAGACGTGATTTTCTAAAAAAAGCAGGAGTCTGTGCGGCCCTGGGGCTGGGGGGCAATGCGCTGATCGAGCTTGTCCGCCCCGGGCAATTGGATGCGGCCGAGCTTTCGCCCAATCCCCAGGCCTTCAAGGGCAAACACTGGGGAATGGCCGTGGACCTGACCAAATTCGAAAGTGAGGCCGACGTTAAGCCCCTGGTGGAGGCCTGTCACAAGATTCACAACGTACCCCACATATCCAGCAAGCAGGACATCAAGTGGATCTGGGGTACCGGCTATGAGAAAGCCTTTACCTTCAAGGAAAACGATTTTCTAAAAGACAAATTCAAAGATGTTCCTGTGGTGGTCATATGCAACCATTGTGAGGATCCGCCCTGCGTGCGGGTCTGCCCCACCCAGGCCACCTTTAAGCGTGAATCAGACGGCATTGTGATGATGGACTTTCACCGCTGTATTGGTTGCCGCTACTGCATGGCCGCCTGCCCTTACGGGTCCCGCAGCTTCAACTTCGGAGACCCCAGGGCCTATTTCAAGGACGGCAAGGCCCCTAACCCTGATTTTCCCACCCGCACCAAGGGCGTAGTGGAAAAGTGCAATTTCTGCGCGGAGCGCCTGGCCGTGGGCAAGATACCGGCCTGCGTGGAAGCGGCCAAAGAGGGCGCCTTGATCTTCGGTGACCTGGCAGATCCCCGCTCCCAGATCCGCAAGGCCCTGCGTACAAGATACAGTGTCAGGCGCAAAACCTACCTGGGCACCCGCCCCAGCGTCTACTACCTAGTGTGAGGTCGCTATGCTGGAAAAAGCCATAACCGGAACCAACAGGTATTGGGCCTGGATGGTGTTTTTAGTCGCCGTCATCGGAGCGGCCTTCCTTTGTTACCTGGTGCAGTTTCAAAAAGGCCTTATGATCACCGGTTTGAGCCGGGACGTTTCCTGGGGCTTTTATATCGCCCAACTCACCTTCCTGGTGGGGGTGGCGGCTTCGGCAGTGATGCTGGTCATCCCCTATTATCTGCATCATTACAAGGCATTCGGCCGCATCGCCATTTTGGGTGAGTTTTTGGCCATCGCCACGGTGGCCATGTGCGGCCTGTTCATTCTTGTTGATTTGGGCAAGCCCCAGCGGGCCCTTAACATCATTTTGCACCCCACGCCCAACTCCGTTCTTTTCTGGGATATGACGGTGCTAAACGGCTATATGGTGTTGAACGCCATCATCGGTTGGGCCACTCTGCAGGCCGAGCGTAAGGGCCTTCCCCCGGCCGCCTGGGTCAAACCCTTGATATATTTCTCCGTCCCTCTGGCGGTCAGCATCCACACCGTGACGGCCTTTTTATATGCCGGTTTGCCCGGACGCGGCTACTGGCTCACCGCCATTTTGGCCCCCCGCTTTTTGGCCTCAGCCTTTGCCTCCGGCCCTTCGGCCTTGATCATCCTGGCCCTTTTCGTGCGCAGGTTCACCAAGTTCGACCCCGGCAAGGAGGCCATCCAGACCTTGGCCAAGATCATCACCTACGCCATCTGTGTAAACTTGTTCTTCATGGCCCTGGAATTCTTCACCGTGTTCTACAGCAATATCCCTGATCATAAGGCTCACTTCATATACCTGTTCGTGGGCTATCACGGGTACAACGGCATGGTGCCCTGGATGTGGACCTCGGTGTTGTTGGGGCTTATAGCGGTGGCCATATTGCTCAACCCCAAAAACCGGGCCAATGAGGGTATCCTGGCCGCGTGCTGCTGCATGGTGTTCTTGAGCACCTGGATCGACAAGGGCCTGGGCATGATGGCCGGCGGTTACATCCCCAACCCCCTGCACGAGTTCACCGAGTATGCACCCACCGGCCTGGAGTTGATGATCTCCTTCGGAATCTGGGCCGTGGGTTTGTTGATCATAACCGTGCTTTACAAGGTGGCCACAGGCGTCAAGGAGGAGGTGGAGGCCTAGCTTCCCCGCGATACTGCCAATTCTTAAAAAACCAGGCTCCTCCCTCAGGGGAGGGGCCTTTTACTTTTCAAAAGGTGCGTACTGCCGGTTTCGGGGCTAACTTTATTAATAGAGACTCCGGCGCCTTTAAGCGCCAATTCAGCATGGGGGTAAGGGTATGGCACGATACCGGGGCATCAATCACCTGGCCATGGTCACCGGAGACATGGACCAAACCATCCGCTTCTGGCGGGACCTGCTGGGCATGCGGCTGGTGGCCGGCCTGGGAAAGCCGGGTTACCGGCATTATTTCTTTGAGATCGACAAAAACAACCTGATCGCTTTCTTTGAGTGGCCCCAGGCCGAGCCGGTGCCGGAGAAAGACCACGGTTACCCAGTGGCGGGACCGGTCGTTTTTGACCACGTATCCATAGGCGTGGAAACCGAGGATGACCTCTGGGAAGTGAAGGACAAGCTTGCCGCAGCCGGGTTTGAGGTCTCGGATGTAATCGATCATGGTTTCATATATTCCATCTACGCCTTTGACCCCAACGGCATTCCCATTGAGTTCAGCTATAGCCT
>JASFOZ010000281.1:0-6022 GCA_050116255.1 Desulfarculaceae bacterium | reverse complement strand
ATGCCGGGAATGGATGGTTTCGGTTTTCTGACCAAACGGCTATCGCATCCCGACACCCTGGCGATCCCCGTAATTGTCAACAGCTCGCTGGATGATTTTGAATCCATCTCCCGCGCCTTGGCCATGGAGGCATATGATTATTTCACCAAACCCCTTAATAAAAACGACCTTCAGGTCATTCTGCCTCTGAAAATAAGAAACGCCGTCCAGGCCCGCCGGCTCCTGGCCGAAACCCGGCGCCAGAACCAAGTCATGCGCCGGGAGTTGAATTTGGCCGCCCGCTACCAACAATTTCTGCTCCCCCAAGAAGCCTCGCTGCCCGGACTGAAGGTTGCCTACTTGTTTGAACCTTGTTCTGAAGTGGGAGGGGATTATTTTGACTTCATACCCTTGCAGGATGGTCGGGTGGCGCTAATAATTGCAGATGTATCGGGGCATGGAGTAGCACCGGCCATGACCGCCTCTATTGTTAAGGCCCTGCTTCCTGGGTATCTGGAGCGATCCTATTCACCGGCCCTTGCCTTGGGCGACCTAAACCGCGATCTTCTGCGTCTCACCCAGGCAGATTCCTTTGTCACCGCTTTTGCAGCCCTTTATTCACCACACCCCCCCCTGCTAACCTGGGCAACCGCGGGACATCCTCCACCAATCTTCTTGCCCTCTGGGGGTCAAGCAGCCAAATTAACGGCCAAATCTGTTTTTTTAGGAACCTTTGAGAATGAAAATCCCCTGGTAAACTTTAAGGATCAACAAATCGAAGTTTCGCCGGGAGACAGACTGGCGCTGTACACCGACGGCCTCACTGACACGGTTGGCCGCAAGGGACAAATGTACGGCCTTGAACGTTTGACCAAGCTGTTGCAGGAAAACCGCGACGATGACATTGATAGCCTACGCGGACTAATCTGGGAGGACCTCAGCCAGTTCCGGGGCGATGAATCTCCGGATGATATAGCCTTTATTCTGGTGGAGTTTTAGGTCATGACTGCCTGCCCATCCACAAATGAAATTCAAAGCAGCAGCGCTCCCGCCGGGGTCCGTATTCTGGTAGCGGATGAGGATGCATCCGTACGCGATCTCTTGAGCAGGTTCCTGCAAAAAATCGGCTACACCGTGGCCGAAGCCCAAAACGGCCGGGAAGCTGTTGAGCTTTTTCAGGGCTATACCTTCAGCCTGGTGCTCTGTGACCTGAATATCTCCGGCTTTTCCGGCCTGAAGCTGCTCAAAACCATCAAGGCGCTTAATCCCCGGGTTCCGGTGGTTATCATGGGCGGCTTTGGTGAACTTCCCGTGGTGGTGGATGCCCTTAAGTCAGGGGCGGAAAATTTCCTGCCCAAGCCCTTGAACTTGACACGTCTGCCGAAATTAATCGAACAATCCCTGAGCCTGAGTAATCTTCCGGTTCAGCAGGCGCCTTTTCTACCTGAAGTGCGCCAAATATCTTATATCAAGGTCCCCAGTCAGGTGGATACAGTGCCCCAAGTCATCCAGCATATATCGTTTTCCGCGGTGACCGCAGCCTTTGCCGTCCAGGATCTGAACAATAACCTCAAGCTGGCCTTGGTCGAAGGCATCACCAACGCCATGGAACATGGCAATAATTGGAACAGCGCCAAGAAGGTCATTATCCATTCCGAGGTCACCAGCCGAATCCTGAACGTTTCGATCAAGGACGAGGGGAACGGATTTGATCCCCAAGAATTGCCAGACCCCACCGACGGGGCCAACCTGCTTTGTGAACGCGGCCGCGGTGTCTTTTTGATGCAGGCGATCATGGATGAAGTCACTTTCGTTCCACCGGGAAATGAAGTAATATTGCGAAAACACAAAATCTAAATCCACGACAAACGCCCGGGATCCTCCAAATTGGCGCATGTGATCGAGCCCAAATACTGCCAGGTCTGCGGCAGCCCCCTGTCTCAAAATGTAAAAGACGCTCAGGGCGGCCCTCCCTTTATCTGTGCTGACTGTGGCATGCCTGTGTATCTGGATCCCAAGGTAGCGGTGGCAGTGGTGGTAGAGTCTGACAGCGGGGTGGTCCTGATAAAAAGGGCCCAAAAAGACCTTGCCCACGGACGCTGGATACTTCCCGGCGGTCATGTGGACCGGGGCGAGGTTGTGCCCGAAGCCGCCGTACGCGAAGTCAGCGAAGAAACGGGGCTGCGCATTAAGCTTAAGAGGCTTCTGGGGGTGTACTCATATCCCGGCAATCCCGTGGTGCTGATTGTGTATCTGGCCCAATCCAATGGAGGCTCCCTGCGCCCCGGTAAAGAAGCTTTGGAAATAGCCACCTTTGAACCCCAGAAAATTCCCTGGGACAGTTTAGGCTATCAATCCACGGGCCAGGCGTTGCAAGACTATCTTGCCTGCCGAAGCCCTAAAGCCGTATGACTTGGGATTTGGATTCAGTGCGGCCAGCGGGTGCTGATGGTTGAGATATTTCATCAGGGAGCAGCTGGCCCGGAAAAGCCCCGTACCGCTGGCATCTTGGCTGCCCCAAAACCCAGTGACATTGCATTAGAGGCATGAAAAATAAAGCCCACCACCTCGATTTTGGAAATCTGCTAAAAGTATTGCCAAATCAGGGCATCACTGGTAATTGTTCACGGCTGTGAACATCCACCAGGCAGATTGAGGAAAGAGCCATGCAGCTATCACCGGAAAAATTGGCTGATCTGGACCCCAAGCGCCGGGAGAGCATCCTGCGCCGCTCCATGGAGGATGTCTCCTCCATATATGAAGATGTCAAGGCTATCTTAGATGATATACGGACGCGCCAAGACGCGGTTAATGTGGAACATTACACCAAACTCAAGTCCGGCCTAAAGGCTGAGGACTTTTTGGTCACGCAAACTGAAATCAAAGAGGCCTACAAGCAGGTTTCAACAGAGGTGGTGGAGCATCTGCAAAAGGCCGCGGCCAACATCCGGACCTTCCACTCGGCTCAACTGGACCGCCCCATGTGGCAGATGGAGGTGAGCCCCGGCATACTGGCTGGACGCAAAAACACGCCCCTGGACTCGGCCGGATGCTATGTTCCCGGCCGGCGGGCGGCCTACCCTTCCAGCGTTTTGATGACCATCCTTCCCGCTGTGGTGGCCGGCGTCAGGCGTATCATTGTCACCACCCCTCCGGACGACGGGCTCACGGCAAACCCCTACACCTTAGTGGCCTGCGATATCGCCGGGGTCTCTGAAATATTCAAGCTGGGCGGCCCCTGGGCAGTGGGCGCCATGGCCTATGGAACCAAAACCGTGCCCAAGGTGGCCAAGATAGTGGGACCGGGAAACAAATACGTAACCGCCGCCAAGATGCTGGTGTACGGCCAGGTGGACATTGACTCTCCGGCAGGCCCTTCCGAAGCCCTTATTCTGGCTGACGGCACCGCCGACGCCGGCTTCATAGCCCTGGATTTCCTCTCCCAAGTGGAACACGATCCTGATGCGGCCGCGGTGTTGGTCACCGACGACGCCCGCCTGGCTGATGAGGTGTGCCAGGAGATCGCCCGCCTTTATCCCAGCCTGCCCCGCCGGGAGATCATGGACCAGGCCCAACGCTACTGCGCAGTCCTGGTGGCGGATGACATGGACCAGGCCATAGACTTCACCAATGAATACGCCGCCGAACACCTGCAGATAGTAACCGCGGAACCGTTTTTGACCCTGCAGGAAATCCGTCACGCCGGATCCATATTCATGGGACCCTGGGCCCCGGTGCCGGTGGGCGACTATGCCAGCGGCACCAACCACGTGTTGCCCACAGGCCAGGCCGCCTTGAGCTTCAGCGGGCTTTCTGTGGACGATTTCATCAAAAAGCCCACTTTCCAGTACCTGACCAAACCAGGCCTGGAATCGCTCAGCCAAACGGTCATATCCCTGGCAGAGGCGGAAGGACTGCCCATCCACGCCATGACCATCAAGGCCCGCCTGGCCAAATGATTTTTGCGGAAGGGCTATCGTAGACAAAAAAAGCTGGCATCAAGACTGGTGCGCCCAGCAAACCGCCCCTCACCCTAGAGGGCTCTTTAGCGCAATTCTACGATGATGTAGCTCTTTATCTTGCCCTGGCCTTTTAGTTTGCGGCCCAGGTTCCGGGCCGCCTCTTTGTTTTCCAGGGGCCCCAATAACACCCGTTGCCACTCTCCGCCATTTTTAAGGGTTATGGGAAGCACCTGACAGGCAAGCCCCAGTTTTTGCCACTGGACTTTCTCTTTTTGGGCCAGAGGCAGACTGCGGTAAGAAGCCACTTGCAAAAAGAAGCCCTTGCCCTCCGCCGCAGACGCTGGTTTCAATGGCTTCTCTGGTCCAGGAGGTTTTGCGGCTGCGGTCTGTTTGGCGGTTTCCTTGGGAGCGGCGGCGGGTGCGGGAATGGGCTTGGTCTCAGCCTTGGGCTTGGGCGCAGCTTCGGGCTTGGGTTGAGGGACCTGGGCAGGCTGGGGGGGCCTGCGGATAAGGCGGGCCACGGTATCGTGATCCAAGGACTTGAGGCTTTTTATTAAAAGTTTGTCCGTCTCGGGCCTGGTTCCGCCGCTGACCACGGCCCGGTGCCAGCTCACCACGGCCAGGGCGTATTTTTCCCGGGCCTGTTGCACCTGGGCCAGGGTTTCCCAGAACCGGGGGCGGTCCGGAGCCAGGGAACATGCCCTCTGGGCCAATTCCTCGGCCTGTTCCAGGTCGCCGCCGCTTTCCACCAGCGCCCAAGCCAGGTTGTTCATGAAAAAGGGCGCCTCGGGCTTGAGCTTCAAGGCCTGGCGGTAGTCAGCCACAGCCTGGTCACGTTGGCCCAAGTCCCATAGGACCGAGGCGCGGTCGTTCAACAAAGCGGCATCGTTAGGGGCCCAGCCCAAGGCCTTGTTAAAGGCCTCCAGGGCCGGCTTTAATTTTCCCTGACTGACCCGGTTGATTCCCAAAAGATGCCAGGAGACGACGTTGTCAGGATTCAGCTTGAGGTCCAGAAGCAGGGCTTCTTCGGCTTCATCATATTTGCGCTCCTTGATGAGGGCCTTGGCCTTTTCAAAGTGGTAGTCCGTGGTCACGCGCACCAGTGCCCATCCCTGATTCAAGGGCACCGGACCCCCCACTTGGCCCGGAGCGAGCCCCTCGGAGGCCTCGATCAAGACCGGGGCCAGTTCGTCTGTGTTCAGGCAATGAGTCCGGTCGCGGGCCACCCTGGGCCCTGCCCGCGTCACCTTATAGGCCAAATCCACAAAATGCTCCCCGCCCTTGACGCTTTTAAAGATGCGATCCGCCGTCTCGGCGTCCCTGAGCCAAAGCACCCTGAGGCAAAGGCGGGGGCCGCTTTCAGGGGCAGTGGTTGGTTGGGGGGTCTTGGCGGCGCAGGCAGGCAGCAGCAGCAGACAGGCGATGGCCACCCAGAGACCGAGTGGTTTAAAGCATAAATTCATTTTATAAACCCCGCTGGTTTGTCTATGATTTCTCAATTTGCCCCCCGCCCAAACGGTATCGCCCAAAAAGCCGCAGCAGCCAGGCCAAACGGTAAAGGCCCTCATAGGCCAGATTGAACCGGGACCGCCTCCTGTCTGAGCAGGTGACCGGCACCTCACATATGGGCAGGCCGGCGCGATGGGCGGCGTATATCAAATTTCCCACATAAGCGGTGTGTCTGTCTATTAAATGCGAGTAGCGCAGGATGACATCCCGGTGAAAGGCCTTGGCCCCGATGGAGTAGTCCTGATAGGGAAGGCCCAAAAGAATGCGGGCGCTGGCGATATACGTGCCGCTGGCGATGATCCTGGTCAGGGTGCGCTCTTGCAGGCCTTGAAACTTGGAGCCCACCACCACGGCGTATGTGGACAGCTTGTCCAGCGCCTTGGGCACAAACTCCAGATCAACGGAAAGGTCCATATCCATGGTGATTATGTGCGGCGCGGCGGCCATCTCCACCGCCCGGGCAAAGGCCGCCCCCGGTCCCCGCTGGGCCAAAGAGAAGAAACGAACCTGCCTGTATTCTTGGCTTAGCTTTTGGCCCTCGTCGGCAGTGTTGTCACCGGAACCATTGGACC
>JASFOZ010000280.1:0-6034 GCA_050116255.1 Desulfarculaceae bacterium | reverse complement strand
TGCCGCAATGATGGAAGAAAGGCCGGCCCCTCCCCGCCTGCTGGAACTCCTGCAGCAAAGCGCCCTCATCGAGCTGGGCGGCTTCAAAAGCGGCTACGGCTGGGCTTTTTTGCGCGGTGAGAACCTTAATCTGGGCATGATAGAGCGCCCCAGCGGAGGGGGGACAGTTTCCGGCAGGCCGGTCGTGCGTTTACGGAAATTCTTGCGGCGGCTGGGGATGGGAGGTGAAGGCCAATGGCGCAGCGCAGTCATACCCTGCGGCAATGGGGACGCGCCCATGACAAGCAAAAGGACCGCCCTGCTGGGGGATGCCGCCGGCCTGGCAGACCCTTTTCTGGCCGAAGGCATCGGCCAGGCCCTGGTCAGCGGCCGTTGGGCCGCCCAGGCCATCATGGCCGGCAATCTCTCTTGGTACCAAGCACAGGTGCGCCGCCACCTTAGGCGGGAGCATCTGCACGCCAAACTTTTAGCCCGCTTGGTTTACCGCTGGCCCGGCGTGTTTCAAGGTATCGCCTATAAGCATCCCCATTACGTGAAGCTGGGATGGGCAATGATGCGGGGCAATTTAGCCTACCGGGAATTGTGGCCAAAGCTGCTACGCACCTGGCTGCGGCGCAGGCTGGGGGAAAGGTAAGATCAGGCCTTGTGGGCGATCAATATGTAGCGGCCGCAAGGGCCGGAGGGGTCGGTCCGGTTGCAAAAGCGCATAAACAGCTTGCGCCGCAGGCGCGTGAGGATCACCGGCTCCAGCAGGCCATTGTTTAAAAGACGGTCCAGGCCCTGGCTGAAGAGCCATTTTCCCAGCAGGCTCAAGTCATGCTGACCCACGACCTTGTCCACCACAAACCCGGCCTGGGCAAGCTCGTCCTCACACTGGCCCGGGCCGAAATGGCGGTAATGGAGATTGCTGGGAGGCAGGGCCTCGGTGGGTACGCTGACGATCAATGTCCCTTGAGAGCGGAGTAGCGCCTTAAGGTTTTCAAGGACCAGGGGGCAGTCTTGCGGGGGGATATGCTCGTAGACCTCCACCAGCACCACGGCATCAAAGTATTCCGGCTCCAGGCCGCAGGTTTCTTGCAGGTCCTGGCGCAGATCAGCGGCTGTGAAATTCGCATGGGGGACCATGATCCTGGCGTACTGCGCTGAGGTTTCCAACAAGTCCACGCCGGTGACCTGATGCCCCGCCTGGACCATTTCATGGGAAATGCGGCCGTCGCCGCAGCCCGCATCCAAGACCCTGCAAGGCTTTTGGGGAAGTTCCTCTACAATTATGCGGGCATAGCCGAAATAAGGCAGGCTGTCCCGGTGCAGGGGGTCGCGGATCCAGTGGTAGGGGAGCTTGTATTTCTCCCTGGTCTGCAAAAGCTTGTCTCTGTCCATGCCGCCTTCCCTGAGGTGTCAGGCTGTAATCTCAGCGATCTTCAGCAACCCTGACCCGGCAGTGTTCATGGCATCTGATTGCATTGCCCTTTGTAAACGATCTTATTTAAACAAAGCAATGTTTTTATACCAGTCCTTTGAACGAGCCTCCGGAAAAGCCGGGGCGGTTCAGGCGCTATTGTTAACCGTGTCCTGTAAACAGGCGGTTGCTTAAACAAAGAAGGCCCTCTCTGGGGATGGCTTTCTTTGCTTTCGGCATTATGAAACCATCTTTTAGTTTCATCTTTTAGGCACTGCCACCCATCAGACAAAAGACAAAAACAAGCCAACAAGCTAATCAGCCCCAGTCCATTCCAGGGCTAAAAAAACTGCACCACAGGACTTCTTTGTAAGCGCAATAAAAAAACCTAAAGTTAACCGAAATTTATTTTTTTGTTGTCCATACCTATGTTATCATTATGCTTCGATAGCAACGTAACAAATCAAATTTGGGTCCGGCGGGGCCGATGGAGAGGGCGTCGCCCGGGGCGGCCTGGGCGCGGCGGCTGACTGGACTCAGAGGCAATAAGCAGTCTGCCCGCGCTTTCGGCTTAAACGCCTGTCGAGGGAGGAACATTATGCATTATTCATCCAACAAATTCCTGGGCAAGGGATGGTGTAAAGGTCTTCTTTTGGTGTTGTTATTAGCGGCGCCCCTGGCCTTTACCGCCGGCGCTTCGGCAGACCCCATCATCATTGATCATAATTGTACGGACATCTACCAGATCCCCGATCAATACGTACAAGCGGTCAAGGATAACGTCGCCTGGCATTATGCCCACACCAGCCATGGCGAGCAGCTCGACATCGGGTTGGCCCATTTGGCCATAGCCGACGGCAGGTTCGCCTCGGTGATTGGTTTTGGTGAACTTCCCGGCGACCCCGGCACTTTGCAAGTCTTTGACGGCCAGACCTGGGACGAAACCTATATCACCCCTGACCTGTATTGGGAATCAGACTACGGCCGGCAGCTTACCCGCAACGTGCTCAACAACAACCCCAGCATCAACGTCTCCGGCTGGGCCTGGTGCACTCAGCTCGATTATTACGGCGCCGGCGAGGTGCAGGCCTATCTGGACAACATGGCCGCCTTTGAGGCCGCCTACCCTGATGTAACTTTCATCTATTTCACCGGCAACGCCCAGGCCACCGGCTGGGAGGGCTATAACCGGCAGATATGCAATAACCAGATCCGCGACTGGGTTCTCAACGACCCCGACGCCAACCGGGTGTTGTTCGACTTCGCCGACCTGGATGCCTGGTGGTACAACTCCGGCACCGGCAACTGGGAGGTCAACACCTACAGCTTCAACGGCGTGGATGTACTCACCGAGCACTGGGCCTATCAGGGTGAAGAGGAAGGCGGCCACACCACCTTTGCCAGCTGCGAGAACAAGGGCCGGGCGGTTTGGTGGATGATGGCCCGCATCGCCGGCTGGAACCCCTGAGTAAAATCCTAGACACCAACAACCCGAAAATACCCATGAGCCCCTGCATTAGATGCAGGGGCTTTTTTATGCGAATCCAACTTTCCAGAGCGTTTTTTGCAGCTTGGCAATGAACGATGATGAAAGACTCGTTCAGGCAACAGCCGCCCCTTGTCCAGGGTCTAGAGCTGGCCATGATGCCCGCCCAGGTTTCTTCAAGATATGCTTATTGCCAGCAGCTCTTTCCCACTCACCTCAAGTGTCTCCAATTTTTCACAAGACAAGTGGGTTGCAAAGAGGTTATTGATTTTATGATAATAACTTATCCCAACTCTGCTCCACCGAATTTGATAGCCCAAAGCTCAGGACATGAACAAGACAGGAAAAATGTCCTCTCAGGAAAAACAACAACAGTTTGAGGAGGCCCATGCCATCGCCCGGCTGGCGCTGCCTTTTATGGGTGAAAACCAGATTCCGGCCACGCCCGAAAACTACATGATCTTCTATTTCTATTTTGAGGGCACCCTGACCCCGGTGAAAGAGCTGGTGGATTCCTATTTGCAATCAGAAGAGCCCTGGAACGAAGCCACCACCAAGGTGATCTTCAACCAGCTGTTCAGTTCCTCGGCCAATCTGGATTTTTTAAAAAAGAATGAGAAACTGGCCCGGCAGGTCCAGGAGATGACTCTGGGCATTATCAAAGAAAGCCGCAATACAGCCGAGGTGGCCCAAAAAACCAGCCAAAGCATTACCAGTTCACTGGCTGAGGTCGAAAACATCAGCGAGGTCCATGACCTGGCCGGCTGGCTTAAAACAGTGCTGGGCGAAGTAAAACAGGTGGGTGAGGCCAGCGATAACCTGGGCGGGGCCTTGAACCAAAAGACCGGCCATCTGGAGAAGGTGGTGGCTTCCCTGGACAAGATGGAAGCCATGGTTCTCACCGATGAACTCACCCAATTGGCGAACCGGCGCTTCTGGGACAACCGCCTGCAACTGGAATTCGACCGTTTCAGCCGCTACGGCAACCCCTGCGCCTTGATTATGCTTGACCTGGATGACTTCAAAAAACTCAACGACACCCACGGCCATAATGTGGGCGACCAGGCCCTGAGAGAGGTTGCCCGCATACTGGCCGCAGGGCTGCGCAACGTGGATTTCGCCGCCCGCTTCGGCGGAGAGGAGTTTACCTGCCTTTTGCCTGAAACCAGCTTGGAAAACGCGGTTTTTGTGGCCAACCGTCTGCGCCGGGCATTGTGCGACACCAACTTCACCGTGCGCGGAGAACGATATCTTTTAACCGCCAGCTTCGGCGTATCCAGCTTCACGCAGGCTGATTCCAACCCAGAGGAAGCCTTGGACCGGGCGGACCAGGCCATGTATCTGGCCAAGTCCCAGGGAAAAAACCAGGTCTGCCATGAAAACGAGCTGAGCCCTGAAGCCGGACTGGACTCGACTGCCTGATATTTGAGTAACTTACAAACCAGCGCTTCCCAGGCCTTTTTCAGGCGCCGGGGAAATCCCTGCCTAGAAAACCAGGATGGGCCAGCCCCGCCTTTTGGCGGTCAGACGCAGGCTGAAGCTGGGGTTTACCGCCCGGGGGTAGCCCACGCAGTTTAAGACATGCACATCAGAATGATGATCGCCATAGGCATAAGACCTTTGCAGGTCCAGCTTGTGGGCATAAGCCAGCTGCTGCACCAGCCTGGCCTTTTCCGGGCCATAGGGCCTGGAGTTGGCCAGAGTCCCGTTCAAGGTGCCGCCGGACACCCCTAAACGGGCGGCCACCACCATATCGGCCCCTAACTCCCTGCGCAGGTGGTCGGCCAGAGGTTGCAGGCTGCCGGTGAGCAGCACCACCATGTGCCCGGCCTGGCGATGATGGTCAACCGCATCCCGCCCGGTGGGGCTTATCTGGGGAAGGATCATGGATTCAAAGCACTCCCCGGCCAAGCGGTGAATCTCCTGGGGGTCTTTGTCTTTCAAGTGGTACTTATTGCGGTGTATGAGGCCTTCGCTAAGCTCGGGCAGGTTGCGGGCCAAAAAGGCCAGATACCGGGCCAAATCGCCGGTCTGCAGATAGCCCTTCTTGATCAGAAAACGAATGAAGGCCCGCTCCATGGTGTTCCCGGGCACCAGGGTCTTGTCTACGTCGAAAAAAGCAGCCGGGCGGTTAGGCAGGGTCACTCGGGTCTACTCCCGGTTTTCGAGGGGCCATTACCAATAGTCGGCGGATATCCAACAGTACCGGAATCCCTCGTGCAACGCAAAGGGCTACACTTAAGTATACCAAGATCAACTCCGCCACCGGAACCCAGGCCAGTTCTGGCGGGGCCTGGTCGCCCATGGCCGCCAGGGCCGAGGTCAGGGCCAGGGCGCAAAAGGCGCCCCCCTTGGCCAGTCCGTAGAGGGCGCGCAAAAAGCGCCCGGCCACCAAAAACCTTCCCCAGGGGGATTGCATCATGCCAAAGGCGCTGTACCCCCGGCTGAGGGCGTAGGAGCGCAACCCGTCCACCACAAAGCTGCGTATAATGAACAAAACCGGAATGAACACCGGCACCTTGCCCTGGTGGGCGAAGACCAGCCACAACACATTCTCCACCACCCGGTCGATGGAGATGTCCAACACGCTGCCCAGGTCGGTCACTTCATTCTTGTGGCGGGCCACGTAACCGTCGAACCAGTCCATGAGGTATAAAAGCGGCAAGAGGCCCATGGCCGTGAACAACGCCCAGGTCCAGGGCATATAAAGCAGCGCCACCACAAGCAAAAGCAGCGGCAGCCTCGAAAGCGTGATAATATTGGCTGTGGACATGTGAATGGTGTCAGGAGTATGCATAGCCCTGCATCGCAGCCGGGTTTGAAGTCTCAAAGTCTCACCAAGTGTAGGTTTTTATCGACCCGGTGTCAACGCATTGCCGTTAAGGAATAAGGAGAAAGGCCATGAGAAGAGGTGTGTTGGCGGCCGCCTGCCTGGGGGTGCTTTTATTGGCCACCGCTGCCGGAGCCCTCACCGCCGAGGAAGTGATCCGGCTCAAAAAGGCGGGGGTCTCAGAGGCCACCATCCAGAAAATGCTCGAGGCCGAAGCCGCCGGGGTCAGCACCAACGGCCCCATAACCGTGACCAACGACGAGGTGATCTATAAGTCCGGCGAGAATGTGCGCTCTGATATACAGCGCAACAAAGAGCA
>JASFOZ010000279.1:0-6056 GCA_050116255.1 Desulfarculaceae bacterium | reverse complement strand
ATTAACACAGCCAACCGGACCAGCTTGATGCAACGCATGACATTCCTCCTGCATCCGCACTGTTATGGACAAGTCTATAACTTATGACAAGCAAAAAAAATGCCGGTTGCTCCTAAAAAGGAGTTGCCCGAATTTTAGGCGTCTATTTACTAAGTTATAGATTTGGAGCCCACTCAAGGCATATCCGGACCGCCACTTTTTTATACAGGAACCCCAACCAGTGGGAATTTTTTATGCCGTGGAATTTTTGCCATGGTTTTATTTTAGTCGCTGGAAATCACGAATCGGCATGAACTAACAGAATATAATAAGGAATATCAAACTCAACTTGCCGAGGAATCACCCATGGCGTTTTATTTATTTGTTCCAGGCGGGATGCGTACTCAACAAGACTGGATCCAAGTCCAGGCCATATTGCATGGCCGTGGGCAACAAACCGAGGCTATAACTCTTTCTGATCCTCAACATGCCGACCTGACCCAACACATATCCGAGGTGCTGTTCAAGCTGACGGAGATTCCCCAGCCCCAGGTGATCTTGGTGGGACACAGCTATGCCGGTTTTGTCATCACCGGCGTGGCCAGCCAAGCCCCGGAGCGCCTGACCGGCTTGGTCTACCTGGATTCGGCCCTGCCCAGGCCCCAGCAATCGCTATGGCAACTGTTCCAAGAGAACGGATCGGACGCCGCCCAATTCGGCGTGCCCCCTTGGCCCGCGTTCACCCAGCCCCTGGACTTTGACCCAGCCCTGGTCGCCCCCATTGCCAAGACCTATATCCGCTGCTTGCAGAGCCAATTCCGGCAATTTACCGCCCTGGTGTCCAAGGAGCTGGAAGCGCGGGCCCAAAGGGAACCCTGGCAGTATTTGGAGATAGACAGCGACCATTACTGTATGCTCAACCAGCCCCAGGAGTTGGCCCGCCTATTGCTGCGTTGCCAGTCTGGGCCTGATTCAGATCATACCCTACCCTCAACTCCAAAATAACATTTCCTATTTATGTCAGATAGATCCAACTGATCTATGAATTACTAACTTTATTGTCCGTTGAGAAAATATTTACGTATGGGGGACCCCTAGGCGGGATGAAAAAAATCAAAAAATGGCCGCTGGCTTGGGCAGGTATCCCGGTGGGACAGGTAGATCCTTTACCGCATGATCAGGGGTCAGTTCTCCCTGGCTAGCCGATTGAGCTAACCTCGCTTCTTCAATGCCTTACCATCCCCGGATCCCCCTTCTTTCCTCCCCCGCCGCTGGATGGCTTCAGCCCGGGTTGGCTGCGGCGCCTAAGCTGCATCTGAAGGAACCCTTCGCTAAATGGATAAGGACCGGACATGAAGTGCTTACAGGGAAATAACTCACAACCGCTGGAGCAATATTTTATCTTGCGCTCTACGGCGCATTGCAAGATGGGGCAGGTTCTCCCCAGCAGGTTCAATTGTGCTGCCAGCTTAGCCTGGGCCTGGTCTTCCTGGCCGCTGCCGCAAGGGCTGCATTTGCCTTGCTGAAACAGCCCGCATACCAGGCAGTTGATACCGCAGGCGCCGGTGCCTTCAGCCATTTTGTTTGCCGACCAGATGGTGGGCGAAAACGTTGCTCAAGGCCCAGAGGGCGTCCAGGGCCAGATGATGGTGGGCATGGGAATCAACCCCCACCACCGCCCGGGCTGGAAACTCGTCATCCTGGTCCCAGATCAGGGCAAACATGGGCACCCGGGGCAGGCCGGGCACGGTAACGGCGGCGTCCGCTCCTGAGATGGCATGGCCGCCTAGGGCCTTTGCCTGGGCGGTCAAGGCATCCAGGTTCCGGCCGAAATGGCCGCAGAGCAGATCAGTGGGAATGGCATGTGGGCCCACAAAAAACATGGACCCTCCTGGCAGCTCCTGGGGGGTGACCATACGCCCGCTGGGGGGCACATCCAGGGCCCGGGCCAGAGTGTGCACCATGACCAGGGCCGCCTGAAAGCTGACCGGCCTGTCCGGATGGGCTTTGCCCTGCAAACACCTTTGCCGGGGGAGGACTAGATAATCGCGGCCCAGGAGGGGCAGATGAAAGGCCTCCCCGTCCCACTGCGCCCCAGTGGCAGCCGCCGCCTCCTGGGGGTTACGGGCATCAAGGTCATCCCAGGCCTCTGGGGGAAGTTGATCGGCATTCTGGTAATTTGATGCTAGCTCGCCTTCCATGGCTGCTGTCATCCGGAAATCATGGGCTTGTTATCGCTTCGTATCATGCGCAAATATGGCCTCTCCCCTTTCTCCAAGGGCCGGCCTCGGCGGGTGCGGGCGTATATCTCCAAATACTTGGCCACAGCGCGTCTCATCCCGCTACGGGTCACAACCTCTTGAATGCCCCGGATGGAGCCGAAGTACTCTGGTTGTTCGTAAGTCTTTTGGGATATCTCCATCAGGGAGTCAGAACGCACCGATTCCTCGTCCACCTCAAAACCACGCGCCTCCATCACCCTGGGCCCGGTAAATATAACCAGGGCGCCAGGCTCGGCCAGACAGACATCGCCCAAGGCGGCATAGGAGGCAATGGCCCCGCCGGTACTGGGATCGGCAAGAATGGATATAAAAGGTATCCCCGCCTCTTTGAGCTTTTGCACGGCGGCGACGGTCTTGGTCATCTGCATAAGGGCAACGATGCCCTCGTATAAGCGGGCCCCCCCGGAACAGCATACGCTCACCAAGGGCCATTGTTTGCGTATGGCATATTCAACCGCCAAGCGGAATTTCTCGCCAAACACCACCCCCATTGATCCGCCCGCAAAATTGAACTCACTGACCGCCAGTACGGCCCGATAGCCGTAGATCTCAGCATGGGCTGTGACCAAAGACTCGGTGAAGGGTGTGCGGCCTTTTTGTTTCTCCAGAAAATCCCGGTAATAGTTGTGGATGTCATCCTCGGCCAGGAGATCGAATACATTCAGGTTCCGGAACATCTCATGGAAGGTGCCCGGGTCCACCAGGGCGTTTATCCAGCCGGTGGCGTCCAAGACATGACGCTTGCCGCAGCTGGGACAGACCTGGTGATTGTCCATGTATTCCTGCAGGGGAATCATGGTGCCGCAGCCGGTCTTTTCGCCAACCCTCTCCTCACCGCATCGTACATAGGCTTTACCTGGCTCCAAAATGGTGCCGTCGCCATAGTTATCCGATACGTGAACTCCTCCGCTGGGGGCTGTTATCAACTGCATGTCAGGAGGCGCCTTTTGCAGCTGTTTTAGGGGCCTTTCGATAAACCGTTTGAGATCATAAAAACGCCCTTTCTTCATCACTCCCGACTGTTCAGCCAGCAAATAGCGTTGTTGAATCAAACGGTCCAAACGGCGGCGGAACAATTCCCGCATGGTTCTTTCCAGGTAGGCACGCACGTTGTGAGCCACGCCATCAGCGTCATCAACCCTTTTGGTCTGGGGAACAATGGCCTCCACCACCCCGAAGTGCCTCAGGTAACGGGCCGATGATTTACTTATGGTAAGGGCGTCTTCCAAGCGGTTGGTGTCGCGGAAGATTATGGCTGCCAAGGATTCCGGGGGTGCAGTCGCGTACAGCGCGTCTTCCAAGGCGGCGCGGCGGTCGGCCACCTGCATGGCCAGGGCCCCCCCGGAACCACCTTCTCCCAAGACAATGCTCACAGTGCGGATGGGAACATCCAGATAAGCGGCTATGAGATGGGCTATAAAAAAGGCCTGCAGCCTCTGGGCCGAGTACATGGAAATATCAGCCCCGTAGGTATCCACCAATGATATAAGAAGGGCGTCTTCGTGGGGTCCGGTTTCAGACAGGTGCCTGAGGAAAGCCAAAACCTGGGAATGTTCATCCGCATCCAGCATGCCCCAGTTCAGCCGGGCCAGGTCTTGTTCAGATCTCAGTTGCTCGGGCTTGGGCTTCTGTTGCGCCAAGACGTAGACTTCCCTGCCTGCCAGATGCCCCGCCCCCATAGTCAAGGAGCGGCCCTTTGTGGGATAGTTGCGAAAATCTGCAAACAACCTCTGAATCAAGTCTGTAGCCCGGGGCCGCAGGGGGTGCCGGGTGCGGGTCTTGAACAACTGCAAGAGATTCAAAACAACTATCTCCTCATAATTAAAGCGCCGCTTACCAGCGCCTGCCGGGGTGTGATGAATGGCCGATAGTTTACCATTGTGGCCCCCCACCCGCCAAGAATCCCGTTTGCCTGGAAAAAACTTGTCAGCTCAGAAGGGCTCTGTTATAAATCCAATCGCATTCTACCTTTTCGGCTTGCCTCAACGCCTAATGGTGGCTGTAGCTCAGTTGGTTAGAGCGCCAGGTTGTGGCCCTGGAGGCCGTGGGTTCAAATCCCATCAGCCACCCCATCTTACTAGTAAATAGTAACTCAGATCCGGCTCCGTTATGAAGGCTTTTAACGCCTGCCACCCAGGGCGTGGCCTCCTTTCATCCTTTTTGTAGAGTATCTTGCCTAATTTAACCCAATTGCCACAATTCTGTAAGCAAAGCGGCACTAATAAATGTCTTAATTGATTTAGACCTATAATCATCTAGAAATAGAGAATAAGTGTTTAAAATAATTAATGTATCTAACAAGAAGCCGAACCGGATGATTAATAGGCTCCATCTACCTCCAAGAGCAGCATTTAGAAATTCTACCTTGTATCGCAAAGGCAAATTGGGGGCAGATTGTTTCCCCAAACAAAAAACCCACTGTTTTCCATTCATTGCCAAAGGCTTACAGCAAGCACATTCTCAGGGGGAATAAAAACTGCATTAGCGCTTGCCTTTGGCTTGGCATAAAGCCCCAAAGACCGGGAAACACCCGGTTGGTGCTACTACTTAAAGCCCTAAAGAAAGTGGGGAGAGCATGGGTAAGTTCAAAAAATTCAGGGAGGATTTAGGCCACGTCATGCTGGCCACCATAGCCGAAGTAAAAAAAAGGGCTGAGGACCTTTCCCGGCTCAGCCTGGGTGAGCTTAGAGACCTGGCTGCCCTGGAACTGGAAGCCCACGATCTTCTTAAGGTGGCCAAAGAATTAAAGGCCAAACCTGAAGTGTTTCTAGCAAAAAGAATAAAGGAAGCAAAAGGGCAAGCTTCCAAGACAAAACAAAGGGCCGCAGCTGGTTAATAAGGACGGGATAATACGCCGGCTGCCAAGCTTCTCCTGGGTCTCATGACCTTCCCATATCAATAATTCCATAATACAAACCAACCCTAAGGCAATCTCAAACGAATCTGCCTCCGCTGACTTCTTGGGAGCATTAACTCCTTAGGTTTTCTGAAGATCCCCAAAGAACCCCCATGACCAAGGCGGGTCCATTACTTTTTCCCCAGAAAAAATTGCTTGGGCAGTTGTCTCCAAATCTGAGGTGTGTCATCATGGGTGGGTCTGCCCAGATCAAGAAATTGATATTTGACCTGAGAAGAGGTGGTTATGACCTTTCTGCGGCCTGTTGCCGTCGTGTGGTTACTGCTGCTGTTGTCCCCCATGTGGGCGCAGGCAGGAAGCCAAGACGATGCCGCTGCCGGCAAAAAGGCATTGCAACAAGGGAAATACCAACAGGCCCTGGGACTCTTCAACAAGGCCTTAAGCTCACCGGATCTTGAAGGCACCGACCGCATCGCCGCCCTCAATGAGCGTGGATCGGTTAAAACCCGCCTGGGAGATTACAAAGGGGCAATGGCTGACTTTGACAAGTCACTAACCTTAGATACAAACCAGCCAGGGGTCTATCAACGCCGGGCGGTAGCCTTGGCCAAGATCGGCCGCATCAAAGATGCCCTAAATGATTTAAACCGCGCCATTCAGCTAAAGCCCCAACAAGCGTCCGCCTATTATTCCCGGGGCGCCTTGAAAGCTAATCTAAGGCGCTATGATGAAGCCATAGCCGACTTCAGCAAGGCAATAAAGCTTAAGCCAGACCTGGCTCAAATTTATGGCGCCCGGGGCACCCTATACCTGAGACAAGACAAATACAGCCTGGCCATTGCCGACTTCAACCAGGCCTTACGTCTGGAGCCGAAAAACCACCTATACTATTATTCCCGGGGCGTAGCCCTTGCTTTTCAAAACCGTCTGACCGAAGC
>JASFOZ010000278.1:0-6060 GCA_050116255.1 Desulfarculaceae bacterium | reverse complement strand
AGGGCGGGAGCGGCTTTTAGGGTGGCCCTTAACGCTTCTTGTCCGGAAACCCGTGGTCTCCCACCGAATCCCTTGCGCTTGGAATACCAGATGATCCACAGGATATAAAGCCCGCCTTCCAAAAGCCCTGGCGTGATTCCGGCCAGAAACAGCCTGGGTATGGATTCCTCTGCGATAATTCCATAGAGGATAAGGGCAACGCTGGGGGGGATCATGATTCCCATGGTTCCTGAGGCAGCCACCACACCCGCCGCAAAGGAGCGGGAATAGCCGTAGTTCATCATGGCGGTTATGACCACGATGCCCACAGCCAAAGCCGATGCCACGCTGGAACCGCAGATCGCCGCTAAAAATACGCAGGAGACCACAGCCACTATGGCCAATCCACCCTTAAAATGCCCCACAAAGCAGTTGGCCATCTCAATGAGATAACGGGAGGTGCCCCCTCGGACCATGAACTGGGCGGCCATGACGAAAAAGGGTATGGCTAACAGGGGGAAGGTTTCCAAGGAGTTGTACATGACCTCCGGAAGCAAGATCAGCGGAGTGTCGGTGAAAAACCAAAGCATCAACATTGCGGTGAGGCCCAGCGTAAAAGCAATGGGCAGCCCGATGCAGAGTAGACACCCGAATATTATGGTGAATGCAGCTATCATTTCTGGACATTCTCCCGGCTCATTTCATGGCTTTCCAGAATATCCGATTGGTGGAAATTGAATATCAGTTGGTATATTTGTATTACCGATCTCAGGCAAATAAGAAAGCAACCGGTTGTCACGGCGAGATAGGCGATCCAGTAGGGAAAGCGGAGCGCTGTGGGGGATCTTTGATCCATAAGGTAGCTTTCCCAGACCATTTGCAGGCCATACCAGCTGATTACCAGGCAGAAAATCAGGATCAGAAACTTGTTGATAACCGCCAAAAAGCGTCGGGCGGGGATGGGAAGATGTTCAACCAAAAGCGTGGCCGCCACATGCCCGTTTTTTGCGGCCAAGTTGCTGGCAGTAATGAAGACAGCCCAGATGATCAGATATATGCTTACTTCTTCGTTCCAGTAAGGTGGCGCAGAAAAGATATACCTCATGATAACGCCGTAAAAGGCGCAACCCAGGGCGGCCAAAGCCAGTATGCCGAATAGATATTCCTCTATCCGGTTCCATTGCTGCCATATGTTGCTCACAAGCATATCTCCTTGTTAAGGAAAAGAGGGGAAGCCACAAATAAACAGGTGTTGCATTATCAGGTGATGCAGTAGCTCCCCTCTTTTCCACATAATCAGGATTCGATATGTTTATTGCATGCCTAGAACCTTTTTGGCCATTTCAACCAGCGCAGGATCATATTTGAGATCTTTTACCAGTTCAGCCTGGCAGGGCATTATATGATTGCGCCATTTGGCCAAGGTCGCCTCGTCGGGTGAAACAAACTGCATACCCTTGGATTGCAAAAACACCTTGGCATTCTTCTGGTCGGTCCGGGCGATTTCTCTTTCCTTGGGAACCGACTCATCCCACACTTTCATGAATACCTTTTGCAGGTCCGCAGGCAGGCTGTCCCAGAACTTCTTGTTAACCAAGGGGAAGTAATAAGATACATGGTTACGGCATTCCACGGCGTGTTTGAGTCCGGAGTCCTGCAACTTGGCACTCTCCACGCTCTTGGTTGTCGTGGCCAGACCTCCCACAACGCCGCGCAACAGGGCCATGGGCACATCCGGCCAGGATATTACGACGCCCTCGGCGCCAAGGGCTTTGAGCAGCACCGTATAGATCGCGCCGCCGGCATGGCGAATCCGCAATCCCTTAAAATCATCCAGTTTGGTTATTTTTTTGTTGAGGGTATAGACATTGTCAAATCCCATTTCAAACACACGGCCTATTACCTTCACCTTGAGCTTTTTCTCGAGTTTCTCAGCCACCTTTTTGCCCACTTCGCCGTCAATCAAATTCATGGTGACTTTTTGGGTCTGGCCGAAAAACATGGGAAGGTGGGTCAACGTCGCATTTATATCGAATCCGTCAAGCAGATAGTTGCCCACGATCGCCATCTGTATGGTACCCATGTTCACGGCTTTGGTTGCGTGGGAATCCTTATAAAGCTGGGCGCTGTGATAAAGTTTTGGCTCAAGTTGGCCATTTGATCTTTTGACCAATTCTTTAATGAATAATTCGGTACCCTTGGTTTTTGGGTGATTTGGCGGCGTCTCCAGAGATAGTTTGAATTTATAGGTTTTGGCTCCCACAGTCGGCACAACCCATAATTGAAGCATCAAGATGGCCAAAGCTGCCCAAATCCACTTGTTTTTGCATACATTTCTCATGCTTAATCCTTCCTTATGAAAATATTATTTTAGGACGCCAAATCCGTACCAAAAAACGTAATAAACCTATAAAAGTTATTGATAATCATCTTTAAAATATCGCCCAATTGATCGGAATATATCGATCGAGCCAATCGGTACCATGGAGCTTGTATCAGGTGGGGATCGAGTTCGCATGAGACATCTAACCACCTTGATAACGTTGCCGCTAATTGCCCCCAAATCAGTGAGTTGGATATAAGGCGGCATGAGGTAAAACGCTTAATTTGAAGGGATTATTAGGCTGGCCGCCCTCAACCAGCTTTAGTCTGCCGGGCTTGCGGACAGGTCTATCCCTAAGCGGTTTACTATTTATATGCCGTTCAATCAAAGTAAGTGAAACGTCATTCAACTCCTGAAAATTTCCTCGAACGCCCGCATTTTTTACTTGTAAAGATAACTATACAATCTATAATATTTTGTCAAGAGAAAAGTAGAACTATTCGAATCCTGCCCAGACCATTTCAGTAGACTAAACCTTCGGCAAAATGCCGGAACATGATGCGCAGGCGAAAAGGGCTTGGATTACAGGAGAATCGGCACCAAGCAGCAACTTTTGTGGGAGTTTGCGAGATTGTTCAGGGTATGAGGTTTTATGAGCTTTTGTCTGCCTTAAGAACCGCCGGAACAAGATTTGGTGACGATTTGAGGTGTTTTTGCTAGGCGCGTATTACCAGGTAGCGGTTAGGAGGCTAAATGCGGCACGTTGAGCTAAAGATAAACGGAAAAACCTATGAGTTTGTGGTCCAGCCGGATACAGTGCTATTGGACCTATTACGGGAAGATTTGAACCTGACCGGCGCCAAGCAGTCCTGCGACCGTAAAGGTCAGTGCGGCGCCTGTACGGTCATCGTCAATAACAAGGCTGTCCGCTCTTGCCTAATCAAGGTTAAGGACCTGGACCAGGCCGAAATCATAACCGTGGAGGGTCTGGGCACCCCGCAAAACCCTCACCTTATTCAAGAGGCCTTTGTCCTGGCTGGCGCGATTCAGTGCGGGTTTTGCACCCCGGGCATGATCATGGCCACCAAGGCCCTTTTGGACCAAAATCCCGATCCTACGATGGAGGACATTAAAAAGGCCTTGCGCCGCAATCTTTGCCGCTGCACCGGCTACAAGAAAATCACTGAGGCGGTGCAGTTGGCCGGCCGCTTTGTGCGTGGGGAGGCCAGCCCCGATGAGGTGAGGCCAGGGCCCGAAGCTGGAGTGATGGGGGTTCCGCTTCCCCGGCCCTCGGCCATGGCCAAGGCCTGCGGCACCGCCTGCTTTACGGCCGACCTGAGTATCAAGGACGCCTTGCATATCGCCGTGGTGCGCAGCCCTCTGCCTCATGCCGCCATCAAGAGCATTGACTTCTCTGGCGCAGCTGGCATGCCCGGAGTGGCTGGCGTGATTACCGCAGAAGATATAAAGGGCACCAACCGGCTCAAATACCGGCTGCCCGACCGCCCGGTGCTCTGCGAGGATAGGGTTCGTTGCCTGGGGGATCCCATTGCGGCGGTGGCGGCCGAGACCAAAGAGCAAGCCGAGGCTGCAGCCCAAGCCATAGAGGTGGACCTGGAACCCTTGCCAGTACTGAGTTCTCCAGCAGAGGCCATGGCCCAGGGGGCGGCGCAGCTCCACGATGAGTGGCCCAATGTCTGCTATGAACAGCCCCAGATCAAAGGAGAGGCCGAGGCGGCCCTGGCTGAATCGGCCGCAGTGATCGAGGAGCACTTCACCACCCAGATCAACCACCAGGCGCCCTTGGAACCCGAGGTTACAGCGGCCTATTGGGAGGGCGAGGGTGAGGACGCCCAATTGGTCATAGTCGGCCGCAGCATTAATATCCATCACCACCTGGGTATGCTGCAGGATGCTTTGGGTTGGGAGAACATGCGTTATGAGGAGGCCTACACGGGAGGTCAGTTCGGCATTAAGTTGGACATTACTTCGGAGGGCATCGCCGGTGCGGCTGCCATAAAGTTCCAGCGGGCGGTTCGTTACATCCCCAGCCTGGCCGAGAGTATGCTCATGACCTCCAAGCGGCACTCCTTTGACATGAACGTAAAATTGGGGGCCGACGCCCAGGGCAACCTCACAGCTTATTTCAATGACTTCGTCATTGATAAGGGGGCCTATTTTTCCATAGGACAAGGTGTGCCCTACCGGGCGCTGCTCATGCTCTCTGGCTCCTACAACATTCCCAATGTCAAGGCCAGGGCGCGGCTGGTCTACACCAATAACCCCTGGGGCAGTGCGGCCCGGGGTGCGGGTCCGCCTCAGGCCAACTTCGCCCTGGAAAGCGGCATGGATATGCTGGCTGAAAAGCTGGACATGGATCCCTTTGAGTTCAGGCTTATGAATTCGCTCAAACCAGGTCAGAGCAAATCCACCGGCCGGGAGGTCAAGCAGTGGCCCTTTCCTGAGCTTATGGAAGCCTTGCGCCCGCATTATGAGCGGGCACTTAAGGAGGCAAAGGCCTGCAAGGATGACAGGATCAGACGCGGTGTGGGTCTGGGTGCCGGATCATTCGGCATCGGCACCCCGGGCGATTCTGGTGTCGCCGCAGTTGAGCTGGAGCCGGACGGCGGGATCAGCGTCTATGCCGCGGCGGCGGACCCGGGCGAAGGAACCGATTCCATGCTGAGCCAGTTGGCCAGCCAGGTGATGGGCGTCTCTCTGGACAAGATCCGTTTACACACCAGGAAAACCGATGAGACCACGGCATCCGGACCCGCCGCGGGCAGCCGGATCACTTATATGGTCGGTGGCGCCTTGGTTAACGCCTTGGAGCAGCTCAAGGAGGCCATGGAGCAGACTGGCGCCCGCACTTCTGAGGAACTGGAGGCGGCGGATAAACCCCGGCGCTACTTGGGACGCAAAAAGGTGGAGGACGCCGGGCCCTTGGACCCCGAGACCGGACAGGGGCCCTCCTTTGAGTCCGAGGTGCACGCCATACAGATGGCCGAGGTGGAGGTGGACCTTGATAGTGGAGAGGTGAGAGTCATCAAGATGACTACTGCGGTCGATGCCGGTCCGGTCATCAACCCTCAAGCCTTGACCGGCCAATTGGAGGGCGGCATGGACATGGGCGTGGGTTTCGCCCTGCGCGAGGAGTATATTGCCGGCCAGACCAAGGACTGGGTGACCTTTAAATTTCCTACCATGAGAACCGCGTTCCCCATGGAGGTTATCGTCCGGGAAACCCCACGTATAAATGGCACCCTGGGATGCACCGGGGTTGGTGAGATGTGCATGGTGCCCACCGCGCCGGCGGTCTTAAACGCCATTAACAACGCCGCCGGCGCCAGGATATGCAATCTTCCGGCCACGCCGCAAAAGATCAAGGAGGCCTTGCGGTCCAGGGCTTGAGACCGGAGCACAGCCGGGGAGGAATGAGGAATCATTTATTAAGGAGGGCTGCAAACTATTTAAGGCTCTCCTTAATATAAAAAAACCAAGGAGCATTTTTCATTTTTTATGAATCCGGATTTCGGAGTGCTGGCAATACCGCTTCTTTTAGCGTCTGGTTTATTTACAGACCGTCTGGCGGCCACCCCTGATTGCTCGCACCCTATTACACTCATTCTGTTATTCAACATCCTTTCCATATGCAGCCCTCGACTGTGAAACGTGGTTTGGGCATTTTGATGCTGGTTGTTAATATTGTTTTTTGGAGTTGATGACCCAGTAATAAACAGCCTCTATTGTCGGAGCGG
>JASFOZ010000277.1:0-6070 GCA_050116255.1 Desulfarculaceae bacterium | reverse complement strand
TGGGTATGATCCCCAGCACGATCATAGTTTTGTTGGCGGCATCCACGACGCTGTGGGCGATCTCCCACTTGACCATCTTCTGAGCGAACCCATATTTCTCCACCACCTCGATCACACTCTGGGGCGTGGGCATTATGAAGCCCACCAAGATAAAGACAGCCAGCCCGATGCAGATCCAAAGTATCTTATTCGCGAGAATGCCGCCTCCACCGGCATCGTGCTCTATGTCATGACTCATATCTCGATCCCTCCGCGTACTGGTTGGTTCAGGAACTTATAAATCATTTTCATTTTTTTGCCGAACCCGTGTAGATTATCTGGTCATTCAAGCTGTTATATTTTCGGCTTGCGCCATACCGCGCTATGGGGTTTCACGGCTTCCTGATACTGCCAGGAAAGGTTAAGGCTTTCAACAACTCTATCCTGGCCAGGTTTGTGCAACATGCTCCCCTGGTCTGGCTTTTTAGCATACTGGGGGGAAAAATGAAGCTTTATTGTAGCTAAACCGCCCTTTTGCTAGGCCAGGTTCGCAATGTAAAGGGCCGGCGGCGTAAAGGGCGATAATGTTACTTACGCAGCTGTCCCAACTCAGCTAATCTCCACCCTTGCCGTTTGGCGGTTGGGGTGGTAGGTATTTCCAGGTTTTTCATTCTTATTCCGGGAAACAGCCAAATGGCAAGCTCTCCTTTCGAAAATAAACCCAAGACCACCGCCCCATTTTTTTCCATGATGGGTTTCGGCTCGGTTCACAATCCCGAGCCCAATTACGAAGGCCAGCTATTTGATTTTTCACCTGAAGCCAGACGGCGCATCCGGGCCCGGCTGGAGTTCTTGTACGGAAAGCAAGCCGCCGAAACCTTCCTGCCCCAGCTGGAGAGGATTTGTAGAGTCTACTATGCCCATAAGAGCCCGGAATTGATCGAAAAAGATAAGCGCTTCGACCCCAAAGAGCGTTTTACGGAGCAGGACATTATCCTGATCACCTATGGAGACCTGCTCAAGGGCAAGGCCGGCTCACCCCTGGCCAGCCTGGCCGCATTTTGTGACACCTACTTGGAAGGTAATATCAACACCTTACACATTCTACCCTTTTTCCCCTACTCCTCGGACCGGGGGTTTTCAGTCACCGATTTCGAGACTGTTGACCCAAATCTGGGCACCTGGGAGGACATATGGGAGATCGATGGCAAATACCAATTGATGTTCGACGGGGTGTTCAATCATATTTCGGCCAAGAGCCGTTGGTTCCATGAGTTCCTAAACGGCAACTCCTATTACCGGGATTTTTTCATCAGCTTTGATTCCCCGGAGGAACTCAGTAAGGAGCAGCGCAAACAAATCTTCAGGCCCCGCACCTCGGATATCCTCACGCCCTACCGGACCATCAACGGCGAAAAATACGTATGGACCACATTCTCCGCCGATCAGGTGGACCTCAACTTCAAGAATCCAGATGTTTTGTTGAGGGTTGTCGAGATTCTGCTCCTATATATCCGCCAAGGCGCAGATATAATCCGCCTGGATGCGGTGACTTATCTTTGGTCGGAATTGGGCACCAGTTGCGCCCACCTGAAACAGACCCACGAAATCGTCAAGCTTCTAAGGGACATCCTCGACAGTGTGGCGCCGGGAGTGGCCTTGATCACCGAAACCAATGTTCCCCACGATGAAAACATCTCCTATTTCGGCAACGGCGAGGACGAGGCCCAGATGGTTTATAACTTCGCCTTGCCCCCCTTGGTCTTGCACACCTTCTACACCGGTGACGCCACCGCCCTCTCCCATTGGGCCGAAAGCCTGACCCTGGTGGCACCCACAGTGGCCTTTTTCAATTTTCTGGACTCTCACGACGGCATCGGCCTGATGGGGGTCAAAGACATACTCAGCCCAGACGAAATTGAGCACATCATAAAAAAGGCCAAAGAACACGGCGGCTTGGTCTCTTACAAGACCGGCCAAAGCGGAGAGGAAGAACCCTATGAGTTGAACATCACCTGGTTCAGCGCCTTAAACCGCGACCCTGAAGAATGCGGCGAAGACGTGGCCTTTCAGGTTAAACGGTTCGTGGCTTCGCGCATCATAGCCTTGGTGATACAGGGAGTCCCCGGCATCTACCTGCACAGCCTCATAGGAACCCGCAATGACATAGAGGCTGTATTGGTTTCCGACAGCAAACGCGATATCAACCGCACCCTGATCGACGAAGACGCCATACACCAGGCCCTGAAAGAGCCCTTGTCCAAGATTTCGCGAATCAACCGCGAACTGGGAAGGCTCATCAGCATAAGGACCAAACAACGCGCCTTTAACCCCAACGCCGACCAGAGGGTCCTCAATCTGTCGCCGCAGATTTTTGCGGTGCTCAGAACCTCGCCGGAGCTGGACCAAACCATCCTGGCCTTAATCAATGTCAGCCCCCAGGTATGCCACACCCAAGTGGATGTGGCTGGCCTGGAGATCGAAGATGTTCTTTGGCACGACCTGGTCAGCGATATGGACTGGGAGGCTGAGAATGGTCTTTTGCAGCTTGAGTTGATGCCCTATGACGTCATCTGGCTGGAGGCGCGGGGCTTTGACTCTGAAGAATAGGCAGTTGGAGTAATTTGCGGTCGAGACAAAGGGTCTATAGTCGGCCTTTTCTGGGCATCACAATTTCAACTTCACCAACCCACTCCATTAGATTCTAGACAAGGCGCTGCCCATGGCTTAAACTCGGGCGGTCTGTTTCTTTTTTGGGGGGGGCACGCCTGTTTTGGAGACCCAAAACAGGCGCCCATTCTCCAACCTCGGGGGAAGGTCCTAGCATGCCAATAAAGAAAATCACCACCCTGAGTCTGCTTTACCTGGCAACGGCGCTGATGAGCGGGGGGGCCTGGGCCCAAGACGGCTCTTTTTGGGTTAAATCGGCCTTTGATCATATGCGCGGCGAGGCCTCTATTTCTGTAACTGAAATGACCATCCAACGGCCGGACTGGCAGCGGTCCATGTCCATCAAGGCCTGGACCAAGGGCCAGAAGAAAAGCCTTTTTTTCATCACCTCGCCCCCCCGGGACCAGGGTAACGGCACCCTGAAGAAGGGGACGGAGATGTGGATGTTCAATCCCAAGATAAACCGGGTTATAAAAGTACCGCCCTCCTTGATGTCTCAGGCCTGGATGGGTTCGGACTTTTCCAACAACGATCTTTCCAAATCCGACAGCATCTTGGAGAACTATACCCACACCATAGAGGGCACCAAGACCAATGAAGGCAAAAAGGTCTATCTGATCAAGTCGATGCCTAAACCCCAAGCGCCTGAGATCTGGGGCATGCAAAAGCTCAAGATTCGTGAGGACCACATCTATCTGCAGCAGTCTTTTTTTGATGAAGACCTGAAGCTGGTAAAGACACTCTCGTTTAAGGCCATAAAGAAAATGGGAGGGCGGCTTTTGCCCTCTGAACTGGTAATGGAAAAGGCAGGGGAAACCGGGCGCCGGACCATTCTAAAGATGAAGGAGATAAGTTTTTTGGATACCCTGCCCGAAAGCCTGTTCACCATTTCCTCCCTGCGCAATCCCAGGCGGTAGGCTCCCAAGTCCATGGCTATCGATATCAAATTGGCCTGGCGCAATCTCTGGCGCAATCCCCGCCGCACCACCTTAACCGTATTGGCCATCGCCTTTGCCAGCCTGCTGCTGGTATTCATGCTCTCCTGGCAGTTCGGCTCCTATGAAACCATGATCAACGCCTCGGTGAAGATACACACCGGCCATCTGCACGTGGAGCAAAGGCAGTATCAGGCGGAGATGAAAATCAGGCAGGTGATGGGCCGGCCCCATGAAGTGGCCCGGATATTGGAGCAGACCCCCGGCGTCAAGCACTTCACCTTCAGGTCCAATGCCTTTGCCCTGCTCTCCTCCAAGGAGCGCACCTACGGCGCCATGGTCACGGGGATTGACCCTAAACGCGAGGCAGAGGTCTCCACTTTGAAAAACATCATCCGCCAAGGGAGCTTCCTTGAGCCCGGCGATCCCGAAGGAGCCCTGGTGGGCACTCTTCTGGCGCGCAACCTCAAGGTCAAGATCGGGGACGAGTTGGCCCTTTTGGGACAGACCCGGGATGGCTCCATCGCCGCCACCGTACTGAAGGTGCGGGGGATTTACCGTTCCGGCATCGACGAGTTCGACCGCTCCACAATGCAGGTGTCCCTTGATAATTTCGGAAACACCTTTGAAATGCGCGGGGAGGTGCACCAGGCGGTGGCAATCTGCGGCTCCTTGACCCAGGTGAGCGCGGCCAAAAAATTCATCTCTTCAAGATTGGCCCCCATAGCCGGCAAGCGCAAGCTGGTGGTAAAGGACTGGCAGGAGCTCATGCCCGGCCTGGTGCAGGGTATCGAAATGGACCTCATCTCAGGGGTTATCTTTTATATCTTGTTGCTCATAGTGGTTGCCTTCAGCATTTTGAATACCTTTTTAATGGCCATCATGGAGCGCATGCACGAATTCGGGGTCCTGATGGCCGTGGGAACCACACCCCGGCGCCTGGCCCGGCTGGTATTGACCGAATCGATGACCATAACCCTGGTGGGGATCATCCTGGGCATGATCCTCGGCTGCCTGGTCACCGGATATTTCCAGGTGTATGGCATCAACATCTCCGGCATGTCGGAGATGATGGAGCAGTTCGGCATCTCCGGCACCTTGTATCCCAGGCTTTCCTTGTTGTCCGTATTCCTGGGGCCGAGCCTGGTCTTTTTAATAACCATCGCCACCGCCCTTTATCCGGCGCTCAAGGTGCTGCGGCTTACGCCGGTCGAGGCCCTTTATCATGATTGAGGCTGGAAAGGAAAAACCAGCATGTTCCTAAGCCTGGCTTGGCGCAACCTGTGGCGAAGCCCCCGGCGGACCGCGATAATCCTCTCCGCCATTATCATCGGCGTCTGGACCATGATCCTACTGGGCGCGGTGATGCGGGGGATGGTTGTGCAGATGGTGGAAAACGGCATCTCCACCCTCACCGGCCACCTCCAAATCCATCGGCGCGGGTACCACGACGACCCTTCCGTAGAGAGCAGCATCCTCCAGGTGGAAGCCCCCTTGGCCCAAGTGCGCAAACTCCTGCCCGGGGATGCCCACTGGACCACCCGGGTAAGGGTCAACGCCGTGGCCAGCAATGCCCGCCATTCCACAGGAGTGACTCTGGTCGGTATTGACCCCGAACGGGAAAGGCAGGCCTCATTCATCGGTAAGGCAGTATTTCAGGGGCATTATCTGAAGCCAGGGGACAATATAGGCATCATAGTGGGCAAGGCGCTGCTGGAAAAGTATCAAACCCGCCTGGGGCGTAAATTGATCCTGATGTCCCGGGACACCCACAAAGAAATCGCCTCGCGGGCCTTTCGCATAGTGGGCGTGTACCAGGCCGAGATGGAGGCGACCGAAAAGCAGTTCGTCTTTATCACCAAGTCCGCCGCCCAAAAGATGCTCAAGCTGGGTGGGGGCGTTTCCGAAATAACCGTGATTCTCCCGGATGAAGACGCCCTGCCGGAATTAAAGGCCAAGCTGCAAAAGGCCTTGGGCCCCAAGTTCGAGGTGCTCACCTGGCGGGAGCTTCTACCCATATTGGACGCCTATGTGTCCATATTCGACGACTTCATGGGTATCTGGTACCTGGTGGTGTTCGTGGCCATGGGCTTCGGCATAGCCAACACCGTCCTGATGGCGGTTTACGAGCGGGTGCGTGAATTCGGCCTCATGGAGGCCCTGGGCATGAAGCCCCGCTGGATCGTGGGCGAGGTCTTGCTGGAGTCTTTGTTTATTCTGGTTCTGGGCCTGGCCGCCGGCAACCTGTTGGGGTTTATCAGCGCGGTCTTGCTGAACCTGCAGGGCATCGATCTTACCGCCCTGGCCGAGGGGTCGGAATTTTTCGGCATGCCCCGGATTCTATACCCGGTCCTTTTTGCCAGGGACATTGTCCTGGCCAATGCGGTGGTTTTGATCCTGGGCCTTTTGGTGAGCACCTATCCCGCCTGGAAGGCATCGCGCTTCACCCCGGTGGAAGCCCTCAGGCATATATAAGAGGACGGCTC
>JASFOZ010000276.1:0-6124 GCA_050116255.1 Desulfarculaceae bacterium | reverse complement strand
CAGCAGGGCGGCCAACAGCCCGTGGGCATACCAGAGCCAGCCATAGAGCGCGGCCCAGTCCAGGTTGAAGTTGGCCCAGAGCCGGGACAAGGGATAGGAGACAAAAGAATAAACCGCCTGGGCCGCCGGCACCTGGCTCACCAGGATACGGGCCGCCTCCAGCTGGAAGCCCAGCAGCGCAATCAGGCCCAGCAGGATCAGGGCCAGGTTGTCCTTGTACTCGGCCAGGGTGTGCTCCGGCTTGAAGACCCAGCGTTGCAAGGCGGCCAAAACCACCCCCAGCAGCAAAAACAGGCCCAAGAGGTCGTTGCTAAAGGCCACAAAGCCATGGTTCTTGTCCATCAGGGCCAGGGCCAGGCTGCTATCCGGCCAACCCTGGTAAACCAGCCAGGTGAAGAGCCCCAGGCCCATCTTGGCCATTATGGAGAGGTATATCAGGCCGTGGAAGAACCAGCGACGCATGCTCTCTTTGAGTATGCGCCTTTGCAGAAACACGTCAAAGAACAAGACGCCGGCGATGCCCCAGAACCGGCGCGAGAACACCGCCCTCCATATGGTTTCAGAGCCTTCGGTTATTTTCCGGTGCAGGGACTCCTCTTGCCCGGCCACGCTACCCTTTAGATAGAACAGGCCGGTCAGGACCGCCCCGGCCAGGAAGATCACAAAGGCCAGGCCGAACCACCAGGAGCCGATGCTCAGGCTGGCGCTGTGGCACAAAAAGCAGATAAAGCCCTTGGCCGGCAGCACCATGTCCGGGGCGCCGGCCTGGTTGCCGGCCTGGTGGCAGCGTAGGCAAAATTCATCGGCTTTAAGATCGGGCTGGGTGTGGCTGGCCAGGGACAAGGGCTTGCCCTTGGAGTCCTTAGAGGCCAGGCCCACCAGGCCGCTGGCCTTGTCCAGAACCACGAATTTGGATTGATGGTGACAGGCCTCGCAGCGCACCCCCAGATGGGGATTGCGGATGAGGGCCTCGCCATGAGGAGGATGGCAACTCAGGCATTGGACGCCTAGGCTGGATTTGTGGGGAGAGCGGGCCACATCTGTATGGCACTGCAGGCAGGCCACAAACCGGTGCCGGCTGCCCTGGAAGTCCTTTTCTTTTACTTGCAAGGAAACCGCGCTGCCGTCCACCTGGCGCTGGCATTGGCTCTGGGCGTGGCATTCCTGGCACAGGGCCCGGTTGGCCAGGGCCCCTTCGTTGCTCTCCAGGTTGGGCAGGCGGTGGCAGTCCAGGCACTGGCGCGCCGCTAGCCCCGCAGGCGGAGGTTCCATGGCCACCGGCCTTGCCCCGGCAGGTGCGGCCAGAAAAATCGCGCTCAGCATCAGGGTGAGAATGGCTGATATGTGCTTGGCTGGCATCACAAATCCCGCCTTAGGCCTGGGGCTTGGAGCCCTGATTCAGGGCCTCCCACTGCGAGGGCCGCTCGTGGCGGACCCTTTCCAGGGGTTCGTAGCCGGTGAAGATGTTGTTATTCATGGGGAAGACCGTGGGCCGCAGATGGGCCACAGCCACGTGCACCACGAATTTCAGGGCCACGGCGATGATGGCCTCATAAAAGTGCAGCACAAAGGCCAGATTCAGCGCCCAGCCGGGCAGGAACCTGGTGAAGAACTCGGGAAACCAAAGTATCACGCCGGTGAGCCCCATGGTCTGCATGCCCAGAAGGACGGCAAAGTAATCCAACTTTTCCCAATAGGCGAAGCGCTCAAAACGGGGCGCCTGGCCCTTGCCCATGAAATAGCCGATATGGCGGGCCAGGTCCTTGAAGTCCTGCCAGCGGGGAAACATGGTGTGGGGCCCGGTCAGGCGGCCCCTGAGGGCGATTTTGTAATACAAAAGCCAGACCAGGTGCGCCAGCACGCTGAAGTAGGTGACCACGGCAAAGGCCCGGTGCCACCAGCCCATGCCCCCGGCCCCGCCGAAGACCCAGGCCACCGCCTGGGCCCATGCCTGGGAGCTGAACTTCAAAGAAAAGCCGGTCAGGCCCAGGCCGATGAAACCCAGCATCACCAGGATGTGCAAAAACCGGTGCAGGACCGAGAAGCGCTTTACCATCTCACCGGCGTGCTGGGGTTCAGTCATGATCGTACTTCCTTAGCTTTTCCTGGATCTCCTTGAGCATCCAGACAAAGCCGTGTCCATAGAAGAAGCCCACCACCAAGACCGCGATCACCGCCATCACTGCGGTGACCAGACAGATCAGCCACACCCTGAAGGCCTTGTCCCGATCTCCTTCCCTTAGGTCGGCGCTGGTTGGGTGCACCACATAAGCGGCGAATTTGGGACCGGCCTGGGGATGGCAGCGCTGGCAGGCCACGTGGGCGCTCTTTTGCTCTTTCAAGGAAAGGCTGGTGTGGGCCCCGTGGCAGTCGCTGCAAAAGGCCGCCTTGGTGTTGCCCAGATTGACCGCCGCCTTGCCGTGATAGTCGTCCAGATAGGTGGCCTCCTGGGCCGGGTGGCAAGAGCCGCAGACCCCAGTCATGCTGCGCCCCATCTGCAGGCGGTCGCGGTGGGAAGTCTGGTAATGCACATCATGGCAATCGGCGCATACCGGCGCCGCCACCTTGGTTCCATTGGGCAGGGTCTTGGTTTTGTTTTCGGCCAGGGCCTTGGCATGGACCCCCTTGCCGAATCGTTCCCAGGCCAGGCGGTGGCAGGACTGGCAAAGGCGGTAGTCATACTGCCGCCGGGCCGGGGCCTTTAGATAATCGGGGCCGGGAGGATCGGGGTGGCGTTTACCGGAATTCGGGCTCAAGGACGCCTGCTCAGCCGGATGGCACTGCTCACAAGAGAGGCTTCCGTGGGCCCCCCGGGTATAGGCCTTCATGTCAATGAACCAGGAAGAAGCGGGCAGGTCCCTCTCTGGAGCGGCAGCGGATCCGGCCAGGGCCAGCCCGGGTATGCACCCGGTTAACAGGAGCAGCAGGATTGCTATGCAGGCCTTAATCTTCATCTGCCGATGTTCATCTCCCTGCTCTGGATTGGCTAATGCAAGGCGCCGGTCTTTTCTCCCCGGAATTTGGGCAGCACCGAATCGAAATACAGCCCCAAAAACGCGGCCGCCCCCTGGTTAAGATCCCGGAAAAGCCCTGTGGCCAGATCCAGGGTGTCGCTGCCTGCATCCAAGCCCTGTTTCAGGAGGCGCAGGCGGCCGGATATATCCTGCCACAAGTCTGCCAAGGCATGGCCATCATCTTTTGGCGCCGCCGCCATTTCAAGCCGCTCCCAGGCCCGCAGCCGGGACCAGACCGCCTCCAGATACACCCGTAATTTGGCCGGTTCGTAGACCTTCTTGCCGATGAGCCAACGGGCGGGGTGGTCCTCCAGGCCCACGGCCACGATGCGGCAGTTGCTTATCTCCCTTTTCAAGGCCCGTAAAAAATCCCGGGCGGGCTTTTCCCGCAGAAACCGTGACCATGTCCGGCCGGGCTCGGCCCCACGCTTTGACAAGGGCAGGTCCCAGTAGATCGCGTCCGCCAAGAGCCGGTTGGCCTCTTTAAAGCCCGGGTGCTCGAAGTGGGGCCCGAACAGGTATAGTTTGCCTTTCCCCAGGTTTGCCCTGAGCACGGCAGCCTTTCCGATCAGGGTGCGGGCGGCCAGTTTCCGGTCCACCAGGAACCGGGTCTTTTCACTGAAACCGCAGTACCGGGCCAGCACTTGTTTGGGGTCGGACTCGATCAGGCCCGGCCCGCCGTATAAAGGAGCCCCGAACTCCCGGGCGCCGGCAAAGGGCATTTGAACCCCGCTCTCCAGGCGAACCTCCTCCCGCACCGGATGAAATACATACTCACAGCCATAGGCGGTGCAGAATTTCTCGGGTAGTTCCCGTGCCTTTGGCAGCACCCGAGTCAGGTTGGTTATGCGGGCCGGAACCAGGTTGAAAAGATTTAGGGGCTCTTTGGAGGAGCGCAAGGGCAGATAGGCCCCGGCGCAGGAACCCAGGTAGAGCCCGCCGCTGCTTATGAATTTCTTGAGGGCCTTTGCCCCCTGCGGGCCCAGGGCGGCGGCCATGGCAAAGGTGTCGCCGCCGCTTATGGCCAGCACATCCAGGCCCTCCAGCCCGCCCGAGGCGATCCGGGCTTCATCCACAAAACATAGATCACAAAAACCCAGGCGCTCGAGAACCTCCACGAACCATAGCCAGGAATGGGAGCTGCCGCCGCCCATATAAATCCCCAGGCGGGGATAGTACAATTCCCGGGCGTCTTCCCGTTTTAGGAGTGGCGTCGCCGGGGCTGGGTTGGCGGCAACTTGCCCCTGGGCAAGGCTTTGGTTGAAAGCCGAATATGCGGCAAAGGGTTCCATCACACCAAGCTTGGTTTGCTAACCGGGCTAGCCGGCGAGCCGGACCACTGCCTGGTCAAGGGCCTCAGCCGAAAATTCCAGCTCCGTACCCAAGGCCGCAAGTTCCAGGAGTTTTTCTTCGTCTATCTCCGGCGCCATCATCATGAACTGGGGGCTGAGGCCGAAGAGATAGGCCACTGCTTGACGCCGCCGCCACCAATCGCTGTCCCCGCTGCCAAAGCTGGCGAAGACCGGTTTGTCCGGAGCCCAGGGGCTGAACGGCCCTGAGCCCCCCTCCACCGGCCCGCTTATGGAGGCCAGTTCTCCCTGTATGGAGGCGGCGTCGTTCTTGCCGGCAGCGGCGCAGACCGAGGCCACGGCAGCGGTATCCAGGCCTTGCCTGGCGCATTCCTTGATGATGCCGCAGGCATCGGCCGCCTCCAGCCCCATCTTCATAAAGGCCAAAGGCGCAGCCAGGTCGGTGAGCAGCACTCCGGGCTCTTCCATATCCGGCTCAGCCCTTTGGGCGGGGTCCCCTTCCAGCATCACATAGGTGTTGCCGGCAAAGGGGGTGTAAAAATCAGCCCTATGGCGGTGGACCAAGGGGGCCAGCCAGGCCTCCAACCCGGCCTCGCCCAAGCCGGCGGCCAGGTCGCCCAGCCCCTTTTTACCGGCCCAGGCTCCGGTCTTTATTGCCGCCGCGAGCTGTTGACACTTGGCCACGAATTCTTCCTCCGCCGCAATCTCCAAAAGCCCCATACCCCGGATGGCTATGGCCTTTATGTTTTTGCCGGCCAGGGTCCGGGCCAGGCCGAAGCGGTCGCCGCTGGCCCAATAGTTGATCACCATCTGGGCCAGGTCTGAACCTCTCTCCGCCGCCGGTCCCGCTCCCAAAACCTGGATCAGGTCATCGCCCATGTCAGAGCGTATCTGGTCGGTGAGGCTCCAGGTATCCTGCCCCCAGACGCCGGAGGCGTCCAGCAGGTCCAAGATTCCGTCGTGCAGCCAAAGGAAAACCGGACCTTCGGCCTGGCCTTTGATCACCAGGTGGTCAAAGCCGGAGTACTTGAACTCCATGCCCGCGTATTGGGTGATGGGGGCGTGGCAGAGCTCCCCGGTCAGAGGGCTTTTGCCGCTGAGCACGCTAAGACAGGAGCCGGGGACCAAAGTGCCCGTGAATAGGCCCGCGCCCAGGATCAGGGGATCATCGTCCTTATATTCTTCATACAAAGCGGCGTTGATGCCGGCGCCGCCGATGGCCTGCTGCACCAGGTCGTCGCTGAGCTCTCCCTCGCTGAGCTCGCCGCTGGACAGGTCGATCACCGCTATCTTATCTGCTGACAAGAACTCCATGGCATGCATCCTTACCTATATATTTTGAGGCTTGGTTTATTTGCCCGCTTACTGCCGGTTAGGCCGGCTAGTCCTGATAAATGGCGTCCACAGGACAGGTTTGCAGACACAAGGGCCCACCGTCTCTGTCTTCACAGAGGTCGCAAGCCTCCCTTAGGAGCATGGGCTTGGCCGAGGCGTCGGCCTCGCCTTCGCTTTCCTCCTCCACCGCCCCGATACGCTTAACTTCCAGGCCTTCGGGACGGGCGATGACCAGCTCTTCTTCGTCTTTGAGGATCACGCCAATGTAGTTTTTCTTCTCCTTGGGCCGGTAGACCACTATGCAGGAAGAGAGCAAGGCGAAGGCGTCATCGCGATGAAAGCCGCAGGCCAGCTCACAAGCCATGCAGGCGGTGCATTTTTCGGGGTCAATTTTGATTCCCATGGCCGTCATCCTTGGCTGATGTTGTATATGTGTCTGTATTAAATAACATTTTGGCATTGCCC
>JASFOZ010000275.1:0-6133 GCA_050116255.1 Desulfarculaceae bacterium | reverse complement strand
AACTATGCCATGGAGCATATGCTCAACCAAAAAAATCAAGCACTAACCAAGGCCCTCAAAAAAATAAAGACCCTCAGCGGGCTGTTGCCCATTTGTTCCAGCTGCAAAAAGATTCGCGATGACAAGGGCTATTGGAACCAGGTGGAGGATTACGTGGCCGAGCACACAGAGGCATCCTTCAGCCATTCCATATGCCCCGAATGTATGGAACGACTCTACCCGCAAATTGCAGCCAGACTGAAAAAAGATACTTGATAATAAATTGATATGTAGGATCTAAAAAGCAGGCAAACCTGGGAGTAACTAATTGTTAAACTGCCCTTTATTACAAGATAGATAAATGCTTTGATACTAAATTATAGTCACTTCTTGACTGTACGCTCCGCTCTTTATCCATCTAATAAACATAACGGTCCAGGAAATATCCGGTCTCACCCATAGCCCCGCCCCGGCCTGGGCCATAGGTGGGCTGGGGCCCGGGTTGGGGCTCGGGAAAGGCCTCCGGGCCTGCCAAGGGTCCCAAATGGTCGGGCTCATCCCCCAAAGCCAGGGCCAGCCAACCCTCCTGGGGCACCACGAACACCCATTGGGGCTGGCGTCTCTGCCGCCGCTGGCGGCGGTCTCCCAGATTGAGGGCGCTTATGGGTCTACTGCCTAGAGTGGCCATGCTCAGGCCTCCTTTCCGGGGGCAGCCATCAACTGAATCCTTATGATCTCGCCACCTTCAGCGGCGGGGGCCTCTATCACCTGTCCCGGGGTCCAGTCCTGGGGAAGGTTTACTGTCACCTGGTCCGAATAGGTCAGGCGGCCGCGCCCGCCGCAGGCTGGGCAGTGACGGTGCCTGCCCCGGCGGGTTATGTAAAGGCCGGTACCCTTGCACTGGCGGCAGGGGCGCTGGCGCCGCAGGGGCAGGGTCAGGACCGAAGGGCGGCCCCGCACCTCGGTACGGTAGACCAGGGTCCCGTTTTCATTGACAATACCCAAAAGACGCCAGCTTGGGTCCGGGTCCGGCGAAAGTGGCCCCAGGGAGGGGCTGTCTTGGGGCTGGGGCCTTTGCCCCTCAGCGCCATCGGGCCCGGCTAAAGGCCCTTGTGCTTGGGACTCAGGGGTGTCGGCAGCGCGGCCCGCTGAACGGGCAGCCCTATGGAAAAAGCTGGAAAAGGTGCGCGCCCCGCGCCTAGGCGCACCATCCTGGAACTCCTGGAAAACATAGCCGTTTACAGGCTCTTGGGCCCTCAGGTGGCTCGCCAGGGTCTGGTAGGCCCGGTTGATGCGCTGCATGAGCAGGCCCTGGGTTCCGGGATGCAGATCAGGATGAAAGGCCTTGGCCAGCCTGTGGTAGGCCTGCTTGACCTGGTTGAGATCGGCCCCGGGTTCGAGGTCCAGGTCGCGATAGGCTTGTTCTATTTCTGGGGCCAGGGACATGGTCAGGTCCTTTCCTGTTTGCGGCTCACAAGAACCGCTGGTCATGACCTTCCCTAGATTCAAGGCCTATGCCAAATCAGACGAAATCGGATAACTATCTGATTTAACTAACTACGACGGCGGCGATTCAGTCCCGGACTCTGCTTCGCTTGTGAATCTGACTTCACACGGTCTGCTTCTTGATTGCCCATGCCGTCATATGGCCTCTGGCCTTCCCTGGCCGGATTTTTCTAGTTTTAGTTTGTAATTTTAACCAATTGCCTAAATCGTGAACCCATGTTCACACTTGGGCCCCTTCTCTTTCACACCTGGGGGCGTGAAATCCGGGTGCTGGCTGAGTTTGGTTGACCCTAAGAATCCCGGGCAGGCGCCATTGGCAACCAGTTAGGCTCTTTTGAGATGTGGCTCGGAGTTTTGAGTTCAGCGAGGAGTTGGGTCATCAAAGGCCTAGTTCCTGAATCTTAGTGATCAACGCCCTGCGGGAGATGCCCAGCCGCTGGGCGGCCTGGGTCCGGTTGCCTCCCGTACGGGCCAACACCCGTTTGATGACCTGTTCTTCGGCACTTTTCGAAACCGCCTTTAGGGTTTTTTTAAGATCCTCTTCTTCTGGTGGGACCAAAACCGAGATTCCTCCGGGTTGGGCCACCGCCACCTGATCCAGGTCTGCGGGGCCGATGGTCTGGCCCTCGCTCATCACCGCCGCCTGCTCCACCAGGTTCTCCAGCTCGCGCACGTTTCCCTTGAGCGGGGCCTGGGTCAGGGCGCGCAGGGCCTCCGGGTCCAGGCGCTTGGCCGTAAGGCCGTGGCGCTCCACCGCCTTGTCCAAAAAGAAGTGGGCCAGAAGGGGAATATCCTCCCGCCGCTCCCGCAGGGGGGGAAGGTGTATGGGGATGACGCTGAGGCGGTAGTAAAGGTCTTCGCGGAACCTGCCCTCATCCACCTGTTTTTGCAGGTCCTTATTGGTGGCGGCGATGATGCGCAGGTCCACCTGGCGGGGCAGGTTCTCGCCCACCCGCTTGATCTCCCCCTCCTGCAAGACCCGCAAGAGCTTGGCCTGCATGTCAATGGGAAGCTCGCCCACCTCGTCCAAGAACAGGGTGGAGCCGTCGGCCTCCTCCACCATGCCCTTGCGGGTGCGGTCGGCGCCGGTGAAGGCCCCCTTGGCCGCCCCGAAAAGCTCGCTCTCCAACAGGTTGGCCGGAATGGCGGCGCAGTTCACCGCCACCATGGGCCGGTCCTTGCGCGGAGAGGTGTAGTGCAGGGCCCGGGCCACCAGCTCCTTGCCGGTTCCCGACTCGCCGGTTATCAGCACCGTGGCCTTGGTGCCAGCCACCTTGCGCATGGCCGCAAACACCCGCTCCATGGCCGGGGAGTTGCCCACGATGCTCTTGAACTCATAGCGGTCGGTGACCTCGGAGCGCAGGCGGCGGTTGTCCGCCAGCATGCGGGTGCGCTCCAGGGCCTTTTCCACCACCAGCAATATCTCCTCTTCCTTGAAAGGCTTGCCGATGTAGTCAAAGGCTCCCTGTTTCATGGCCTCCAGGGCGGTCTCCACGCTGGCATAGGCGGTTATCATCAACACGGTCTGGTCGGGTTCGGCCTGGCGGATGCGGCTGAGCACCGAGATGCCGTCCAGGTCGGGCATGCGCAGGTCCAGAATCACCAGGTCGTAGATCTCGCCGGCGAACTTATCCAGGCCCGCCTGGCCGCCCTCGGCAGTATGCACCTCATACCCCGAGCGCTTGAGCATCACCTCCAGCACCCGACGCACGTGCTGCTCATCGTCTACAACCAGTATGCGGCCCTTGGACGGATTTATTTTTTCAGGCATAATTCCATGATTCCATCAAAATTGACACACGAAAACCTAATTTATCCAAGCTTATTATTGAGATATAATATCGTGAGAAATAAATCTTTACCAAACGGATTTTAAGGGTAGCCTTTTATAAGGATTCACATCTTTCTTTAAAAACTCTTGTTTGAGCGATCCGGCTGAAGATTCGATTATACTGATGATAACCTCCGTTGGTATAACTAATTCCCAAGTGTTAGAATTAATCATACCATGATAATAAGGCGTTGAGTTGTCATTTGAAAGCTGAATACCCTCCCCCGGAGCTCTCATCTCATGGACAGCATAATTCCTCAGTTTGTACAATAAAGAAGGATATCTACACTGCTCAATACATTTGTGGATAACTTTTTCTGCACAGCCATACTGTCTACAAAGTTTGCTTAATTTGCATTTTTCAATGTCCGATTCTGGCCTCACAATTTGTGAAGGAGGCCATTTTGCCAATCGCGATTTCAAGAACCCCTTCAATTCCTTGCATTCATTGCTTAAACAATTAAAGGCTATCAGCAGGTCAAGTTGAGGTATGCTAATATGGTCTCTGAATGGCCAATTAGAATAATCATCTATTAATTTAATAAATCGCTTTCTATTACCTCTTATTCCAGGGTTAGCATATTTAGCTAAAGCATCTAATAGAGATACCAATAGAATATTCTTGTGATTTTTATCTTTAATTCGATTAATACTTATTATTTGATCGTTGATCCGTGAGAAAAACGACTCTATTTCTTTATGATGTTTCGTCTTCATCATATTATGTTTGCACTAAAATAGATTGTTTCGCACCAATCTAAGATAATAGGCGATACCAAAAGTGTTCGGCAGGTTCGGGTCATATTTAATCTCTCAATTTCAGCCGCCACTCAGCACAAAAAGCATACTTAGCCAAATATATGCACATCAACCTGATCCTAGAACCTGCGCTATCTTTGGCTTTGAGATACAGGTTGAATTGTTCCACCCAAACTATAGCATAAACAAATGAGGCCGCAGCCTAAACCGCAGCCCCTTCCCTTAAAAGCAAGGCGCAATCAGTTATGTTCTTTGCGCATGTCTTCCAAATGCCCGTCATGGCAGGTGAAGCAGTTCATCTTGCCCTTGGCGATGTCCGCCTCTTTGCCTTTGTCGTGGCACTGCATGCAACTCTGGCGGGCCTGGCTGACCTTGGCCGGGGCCAGCTTGCCCTGCAGCTTGGCGTTGATCAGCTCCGCCGCCTTTTGGGCCACGTCAGCGGTGACCCGGGCGCAACGCTCGGAGCGCTCCTTGCTGTGCATTTCATGGCCGGATTCCTGGGACCATTTGCTCACCGAAACATGGCAAAGGGTCGATTTGGGAATGGTCTGCTGCACCTTAAAGTTCAGGACCGGTTTGGCGGGTTTGTACAGGGGCAGCTTGACCTCCTCGTACCAGGAGAACAAGGCATCCACCAGAGGCTCCTGTTCATTGCGGTTCCAGAAAAGGCCAAAGGCGGCGGCGGCGCCATTCAATGACCCGCATAAGGTGCCCCAGTTGGAGACGCCGCTGGCCCCGAAAGCCATCATCTGCAAGGGGAAGGTATTGTAGGGTGCGCCGTATCGCTTGCCCATAAGCCCCACCAGGCCCTTGAAGACCCCGTAACAGCAGCCTTGCCCCTGATTGTAAAAACCACGGTAGGCATATTCGGCGCTTTCCTTTGGGTCCAGCTTTTGCGCCTTCCAGGGCCAGCCCCCTTGCCCGTCCGGGATGGCCCAGGCCGGCTTGGCCACAGTAGCGGCAACTCCGCCCAAGGTGGCTGCGCCCAGGGCCATGATGGCCTCTCTACGGCTAATCATTTTTCTCCTCCCCTGATATGCCAGCAGGCAGTTTTAACCCCTGTTTCAGTTTGTTGGAGAATCAAGATGACATGACCAGGTTAACACCCTGAGATGGGAAGGAATAGTCAGAAGACAGTTTCAGCCGCCTGGCCGGCTTTCATACCAGCCCTATGCAACCAGTGGAACTAGGCCTGGCCCAGGGCCGAGGCCAGCCCGGGCACTGGGCTGAAGAGGTGGAATATGCCGCCGGTGTGCAAAAAGACGATGCGCTCGCCAAAGCAGCCGGGCCGGCGCTCTAGCTCCCTTACCATGCCCAGCATAGCCTTGGCGGTGTAGACCGGGTCCAGGACCAGGCCCTCCAAACGGCCCATCTCGGCGATGAACTCCAGCTCCTCGGGCCGGGACAGGGCATAGCCCTCGCCCACATAGCCGTCGATAAGCTCAAACCCCTCGTCCGATGCCAGCCCCACATCCAGGCCGAAGCGCTCCTTGGCCTCCAGGCGGATCTTCTCCACCGTGGCCATGATGAAATCGTAGTCGTCCACATTGATGCCGATCACCTTCAGGGGCACCTCAAACAGCCGCGCCCCCAGCCGGTAGCCGCCCAAGGCGCCCCCTGAACCTGAGGCCATGATCAGGGTTGTGTCCCGGTTCAGGCCCCCGGGCAGCTGCTCCAGGTCCGCCTTCAGCTCCTGGCAGGCCATTATCTCCCCCCAGGCGCCCAAGGCATCCGAGGCCCCAAAGGGGATGACATAGGGCCGCTTGCCCGCCCGTGCCAGGGCCTGTGCCTCCTGCTCCAAAACAGCCTCGCGCTGGGGCCACTGCTCATAATCCACCCACACCACTTCAGCCCCGCCCACCTTGTCCAGAAGGTAGTTGCCGCTGAGCGGCGGCGGGTTTTGGGGGTCTTCCACGCGCAGGACCAGGCGGCAGCCCAGGCCCAGGCGGGAGGCGGCCAGGGCGGTAGCCCGGGCATGGTTGGACTGGATCTTACCGCAGGTCAAGACCACATCAGCCCCGTGCTTAAGGGCGTCAGCCATGACGAACTCCAGCTTGC
>JASFOZ010000274.1:0-6144 GCA_050116255.1 Desulfarculaceae bacterium | reverse complement strand
GGCCTGGCCCAGTTTTTCCACCATGGGTTTGGATTCGGGCTTGATGGCCACGCTCACCACCGGCTCGGGTACATGGAGGTTTTCCAGGACCACGGGCTGCGCCGGGTCGCAAAGGCTGTCTCCGGTGGTGGTGGTTTTGAGCCCCACCGCAGCCACAATATCGCCGGCATAGACTTGATCTGTCTCTTCGCGCTTGTTGGCGTGCATTTTAAGAAGGCGGCCGATGCGCTCCCGCTTGCCTTTGTTCGCATTGAAAACCGTGTCGCCAGAGTGCAAAGAGCCGGAATAAACCCTCAGAAAGGTGAGATTCCCCACATAAGGGTCGCTCATCAGCTTGAAGGCCAAGGCCGCCAAGGGGGCCTCATCCTGAGGAAGGCGCTCTTGTTTTTGGTTTTTGGAGTCCAGGCCTGTTACCGGAGGAGTATCCAAAGGCGAAGGGAGGTAGTCGATCACGGCATCCAAAAGCGGCTGAATACCCTTGTTCTTAAAGGCGCTGCCCAGAAAAACCGGAACCACCGCCTGTTGCAATACACCCTTGCGAAGGGCTGTGCGTACCTCGGAGGTTGAGATCTCCTCCCCTTCCAGATAGCGCTCCAATAAATGGTCGTCAAACTCACAGGCGGTCTCAACGACCTTTTCGCGGGCGGCCTCCACCTCATCCACGAGTTCAGAGGGAACATCTTCTTCCAAGAAGGCCATTCCCTTGCTGTCCTCATCAAAGCTGAAGGTCTTGCGCTCAAGAAGGTCAATCACCCCCCGGAAGGTTTCTTCTTTTCCCAGGGGAATCTGCATGGCCAGAGGCCGGGCGCCCAAACGGGTGCGCATCATATCCAGGCAACGTTGCCAATCGGCGCCTACCCGGTCCATTTTATTTATGAACGCCACCCGGGGGACTCCGTAACGGTCCGCCTGGCGCCAGACTGTTTCGGACTGGGGCTGCACGCCCCCTACAGCGCAAAAGACGGCGATGACGCCGTCTAATACTCGCAGTGACCGTTCCACTTCGATGGTAAAATCTACGTGGCCGGGGGTGTCAATGATGTTGATGCGGTGATTTTTCCAAAAACAGGTGGTGGCGGCACTGGTAATGGTGATGCCGCGTTCCTGCTCTTGGTCCATCCAGTCCATCACAGCGGCGCCATCATGCACCTCACCCATCCGGTGAGACACCCCTGTATAAAAAAGGATGCGCTCAGTGGTGGTGGTTTTACCGGCATCGATATGGGCCATGAGCCCCAGATTGCGCTGCCGGTCAATGGGTGTTAAACGGGCCACTTGTTCAAGCCTCTATCCTTATGGTCAACTTCTCTACCACCGGTAGTGCGCGAAAGCCTTGTTGGCTTCGGCCATGCGGTGGGTGTCTTCTTTTTTCTTGATGGAGCTTCCCCGCCCAGCGGCGGCGTCCATTAGTTCACTGGCCAGGCGTTCGGCCATGGATTTCTCACCCCGGGAGCGGGAGAAACCTATAATCCAGCGCATGGCCAGGGCCTGACGGCGTTCCGGGCGAATGTCCACCGGCACCTGATAGGTGGAGCCGCCCACCCGCCGGCTTTTGACCTCGATCACCGGCCGGACATTATCCACGGCTTTTTCAAAGACGCGCAAGGGATCATCACCGGTGCGCTCGCGAATGAGTTCCATGGCCTGGTAGAGAATACGCAGGGCCACGGACTTTTTGCCGGAATACATAAGCTTGCTGGCAAACTTTGCCACCAGCTTGCTGCGGTAGCGCGCATCCGGCACCGCCTCGCGTTTGGGAACTTCTCGTCTCCTGGGCATCTTTTATCCGCCTTCTCCGGCCTTTTGGCCAGGCCTTCCTTGCCCGACCGTTTCGGCCACGCCGGTTTGGGTTCCGGTTGGCCAGTCCACACACACTGATGCCCTCTATCCAGAGCTTTAAGAGGGCATCGGGGCCGCCCAAAACGGGCAGTTGCTAAAACTACTTAGGCCGCTTGGTCCCGTACTTGGATCGACCTTTGCGGCGATCTTGTACTCCTACCGCGTCCAGAGTTCCGCGTACGACATGGTAACGCACGCCGGGAAGGTCTTTGACGCGGCCACCCCGTATAAGCACCACCGAGTGCTCTTGCAGGTTGTGGCCCTCACCAGGGATATAGCTGGTGGCCTCAATACCATTGGTCAGCCGCACCCTCGCCACCTTGCGCAATGCCGAGTTGGGCTTCTTGGGCGTAGTGGTGTAGACGCGGATGCAGACTCCGCGCCGCTGAGGGCAATTCTGCAAGGCAGGCGTGGCCTTTTTCTTGCGTTGTTTCTCGCGGCCCTTGCGGACCAGTTGGTTTATGGTGGGCACCTAAGCAAGCCTCCTACTTATATAGCAGCAGTCAAATCCTTTAGGGCCTAGCCCCAGGGCTGTAATAAACACGCAAAACCGGGACCATACTACCGCCCTGCACCCAAGCTCGCACCGGGTGCGGTTCCCGGTTAAAAGCACGTTCGCGCCCCTTTTGCCCGCCTTGGGCAATGAAAAAAGGAACGCCTCAATCGGAAATGCAACTTGTACCGTGACAAGCCGCTAATGTCAAGGTTTTTATAGCCCTTTTCCGCTTGCGGCTTGTTGGCGGCCCTCTTTTTTCAGACCCGGACCTGCTCTGGCTGCGGGTGCGTTTTCCCGCCTGCCAAGAATCAGGTGGAACCTTCGCAGAAATATAACCAAAGTACGGACGATTGCCAGTACTTTGCTGAAAATTTTTTCGTTTCTAAAGTCCCCTGGGCCGGTACGGTTTCAAATAGGTCAAGCCAGCCTTTTATAAATAATATTATATAGTTAAAATCAATTACGCACGATTTAGTTACTTATGGACTCCAGAGGCCGTCCCACTGCTCTCGATCAACCGCCTCTATTGCCCCAATTTGAGCTGCCCCTTCCAGGCTACGGCGCAATGCCCGTTGCCCGGTTTTTCAGCAGCCATTTTGGGCTGGTGGCCTGTATTCACCTTTGGGACGGCCTATAAACAACCTGCCAGCCCGGGCCTAGCCTGCCGCCTCTCCTTCGGCTCCGCCGGCGGCCACGCTGGGTGATGCCGCAGCTTCCGCAGCCTCAGCCGCCTGGGCCGACTGCCCAGACTCGGCTGCCAATCCCGCCTCCTCTTCCCTATATTCGGGCGGGGCTTCCGCGTGGGGGATATAAAGGTTGCGGTAACGCGAGAGGCCGGTGCCGGCCGGTATCAGGCGGCCCATGATGACGTTTTCCTTAAGGCCCCGTAAGTCATCGAGCTTTCCTGCCGCTGCCGCCTCGGTAAGCACCTTGGTGGTTTCCTGGAAAGAGGCCGCCGAGATAAAGGAGTCGGTGGAGAGGCTGGCCTTGGTGATGCCCAACAAAAGCGGCTCCGCAACCGCAGGGGCAAGACCTTCCTCCACCACGCGCTGGTTCTCCTCCACAAAGCGCCAGCGTTCCACCTGTTCCCCCATGAGGAAGCGGCTGTCGCCCGGCTCCTTGACCCGAACCCGCCGCAGCATCTGGCGCACTATAACCTCAATGTGTTTATCGTTGATCTTGACCCCCTGCAGGCGGTAGACCTCTTGCACCTCGTCCACCAGGTAGCGGGCCAGGTCCTTGACCTCGCGGCTTCGCAAAAGGTCGTGGGGGTTGATGCTGCCATCCATGAGAGGTTCGCCGGCGCGCACAAAGTCGCCTTCGTGAACCGTGACGTGCTTGCCCTTGGGGATCAGATACTCGCGGGGCTCACCGATCTCCGGCTGGATCACCACCTTGCGTTTGCCCTTGGTCTGCTTGCCAAACTCCACCACGCCGTCTATCTCGGTGATTACGGCGCATTCCTTGGGCTTGCGCACCTCGAAAAGCTCCGCCACCCGGGGCAGGCCGCCGGTGATGTCCTTGGTCTTGGTGGTTTCGCGGGGGATGCGGGCCAGAACGTCGCCCGCCTTCACCTGGTCGCCCTCAGCCACCATGATGATGGCGCCCACAGGGAGCAGATAGCGGGCGTCGCCTTTTCCGCTGGGAAGTTTGGCGGTTTTGTTGGTGCCGGTCTCCTTGATGGAGATGCGAGGACGCATATCCTGGTTACGCGATTCCACCGTCACCTTGGTGGAAAGGCCGGTGACCGGGTCCAGCCGCTCGGTCATAGTGACGTTTTCGGCGATGTCTCCGAATTTGACGGTGCCGTCCACATCGGTGAGGATGGGCGAAGTATAGGGGTCCCATTGGGCGATGGTGTCGCCATCGTTGACCAGGTCGCCTTCGTGGAAGTTCAGATGGGCTCCATAATTGATCTTGTAGCGTTCCCGCTCACGGCCGCCTTCACCCATGATGGCGATCTCGCCGTTGCGGTTCATGACCACCAGGTGGCCTTCGGAACTCTCCACGGTCTTGAGGTTGAAAAACTTGGCCTGGCCGGAGTAGCGGGCCTCCACCTTGGATTGTTCCGCAGCCCGGGCCGCCGCCCCGCCGATGTGGAAGGTGCGCATGGTAAGCTGGGTGCCCGGTTCCCCGATCGACTGGGCCGCGATGATGCCAATGGCTTCGCCCACGTCCACCGGTTTGCTATGGGCCAGATCGCGCCCATAACACTTGGAGCAGACGCCCCGCCTGGATTCGCAGGTCAAAACGCTGCGGATATGAAGCTTCTCAACTCCGGCCTCCTCCAACTTCTGCACTCCGTCCTCATCTATCTCGGCGTTGGCCGGAATCAGAACTTCGTCGGTGAGGGGGTCGGTGACATCCTGGAGGGCGGTGCGGCCCAGCACGCGCTCGCCCACATGCTGAATAACCTCTCCGCCTTCGCGCAGGGCCTCCACGGTAATGCCGTCAATGGTGCCGCAGTCGATTTCGCTGACAATGGCGTCCTGGCTGACATCCACCAGCCGCCGGGTCAAGTAGCCGCTGTTGGCGGTCTTGAGGGCGGTGTCGGCCAGGCCCTTGCGGGCGCCGTGAGTGGAGATGAAGTACTGCAGCACGGTCAGCCCCTCACGGAAGTTGGCGGTGATGGGGGTTTCAATGATCTCGCCGGAAGGCTTGGCCATCAGCCCGCGCATCCCCGCCAGCTGCTTCATCTGGTCCTTGGAGCCGCGGGCGCCGGAGTCGGCCATCATGTAAATGGGGTTGAAGCTGGTGGTGGTGATCTCGGTGCCGTCAGGCGCCACCACGGTCTCTTGGCTGATCTCCTCCATCATCTTGAAGGCGACCTCTTCGGTGGCCTTGGCCCACGTGTCAACCGCTTTGTTGTATTTCTCGCCGTCGGTGATTATGCCGTCTTTGTACTGGCGTTCGATCACCCGGACCTCGGCCATGGCCTTGTCGATTATCTTCTGCTTTTGCTGGGGGATGACCATGTCGCTGACGCTTATGGACAGCCCGCTTTGGGTGGCGTATTTGTAACCGAGGTCCTTGAGGCGGTCGGACAAAATGACTGTCGCCTTGGTGCCGGCGTGGCGGTAGCAATAGCCCACCAGGCTCTTCAGCGACTTTTTATCCATGACCTGGTTGACCAGATCGAAATCCAACTCCTCCGGCAATATCTCACTCAAAAGCACCCTGCCCACCGTGGTCTTCAGGCGCCTGCCGCCGATTCGGCATTCGATGGCGGCATGCAGGTCCACCACCCCGGCATCAAAGGCCATGCGGACTTCGTCGCGGTCGGCGAAGACCTTGCCCTCGCCCTGGGCCATGGGCCTCTCCCGGGTCAGGTAGTAGAGTCCCAGTACGATATCCTGGTTGGGCACGATGATGGGCTCGCCGTTTGCCGGGCTGAGGATGTTATTGGTGGACATCATCAGCACCCGGGCCTCGATCTGGGCTTCTATGGAAAGAGGCACATGCACGGCCATCTGATCGCCGTCGAAGTCGGCGTTGTAGGCCTGACACACCAGGGGATGAAGCTGGATGGCCTTGCCTTCCACCAGGTTGGGTTCAAAGGCCTGAATGCCCAGGCGGTGAAGGGTGGGGGCCCGGTTCAACAAAATGGGATACTCGCGCACCACTTCGGAAAGGGTGTCCCACACCTCCGGTGTTTCGCGCTCCACCATCTTTTTGGCGCCCTTGATGGTGGTTACCAGGCCCTTGGTCTCCAGCCGGTTGTAGATAAAGGGCTTGAACAGCTCCAGGGCCATTTTCTTGGGCAGCCCGCACTGATGCAAGCGCAGGTCCGGACCTATAACGATCACCGA
>JASFOZ010000273.1:0-6151 GCA_050116255.1 Desulfarculaceae bacterium | reverse complement strand
TAGATAGGAGCGATTAAGGCCATTAACCTGCATATGGCATCAGAGCCAAACCATTCCTATGCTAATGGGGCCATGACAGAGAATAGTAAAGCCAATAATGTTCCTGAGGGTAAATCCCGGGCCCTGGCCCTAAGCACCACCGCCCTGGGCGATACCCTGCTTTCCTGCCCGGCCATGGAGTCCCTGACCCGTCATTTCAGGCTGGATGTGATAGTACACCAGCGGCAATATTCCCTGGTCGAGAATCTGCCCGGCATTCAGGGCGTATTTACATACCGGAATAACGGGCTGCACCGGGCCTGGCTGGGTCTGCGTCTGGGCAGGCGCCCTTATAAATATCTGGTCGTTTTGCACAGCAATAATGACATATTAAAACTCCTTCCCCGTTTAAAGTACCAAAAGGCCGCCAACCTGCAGGGCTGGCAGGATGAATCCCTGCGCCTGGAGGCGCTCCCCAGGGACACCTCCCGCCATATGCTGCTCAACCGCCTGGAACTAGTTAGATGGACCGGTGCTGAGGCTATAGACAGGCCCATGAGGGTCTACCTTCACTCCCGGGAACTGGCCCAGGGCAGAAGCTGGCTCAGGCAAAAAAGCCTTCTCTCCTCTAAGGGCCTGGTGGCCATCTGCCCAGGAGCGGCGGACTCTTATAAACAATGGCCGGCTAAAAACTTCGGATCCCTGGCCCGTAATCTAATGGGCCAGGGCTTTACCGTAGTGCAGATCGGTGCAGGTAATGAAGCCGGCCTGCTCCGCCAAGTGCAGGAATTTGCGGGCCAGTCCATGCCCGCAGCCATGGGAGTTGACCTGCGCTTGTTGGCCGCCATCCTGGCCAACGTGAATCTTTTAATCACCAATGACACCGGCCCCATGCATCTGGCCCAGGCGGTGGACACGCCGGTGTTGGCTTTGTTCGGCCCCACTGACCCCAACTATCTGGGACCCCGCCAGAAACCACACCGCATATTGTCTGTACACCTTGATTGTGAGCCCTGCCTGACCCGGGAATGTCAGAATCCGGTCTGTATGGAGCAATTGGCCTTGGAGGATGTGGAGCAAAGCGCCCTGGAAATGTTAGGCCGGGACTAGCCTTTCTCTTCCAAAAAATGTATATTCCGCCCTAATGCCAAAAAAGGAAAGGGTGTTTATCTGCGCCCTAATTGATGAAACCCGCTTAAGGACAAATGCTACACCTGGCCCTACGCTTGATCGCTAACTATGGGGCGTGGCCCCTGAGAAGAGTGCAGGCATAAGCTGGAGACAGGCGGTGGTTTATTCTTTTTAGCGAACCCGAACTCAGACAACCCTTTTGCTGGCCGCGATCCTGGAGAGGCTATGAATCCAAAAAGCCACTGCCTGACCTGGTTATGGTTGGCGATCATTTTCCTGACAGTGCCAGCTCTGGCCCAATCCCCTGAGAAAAAGGGCGGCCCTCCGCCGGCCCTGGTGCGTCTGGCCCCGGTGGAATCCCGGGAAGTTGAGACCATGGCCACCTTCACCGCCAACGCTCAGGCTCACCGCCAGTTGACTCTGGCCTCCAGGGTGGAAGAGATCGTGCTCAAGGGTGAAATCGAAGAAGGCGATCAGGTGCAAAAGGGCCAGGTCTTAGTAAGGCTGGACCAGGGGCGCCTTAAGCTGCGCCTGGCTGAAGCCCAGGCGGTCTTGCGCGAGGCCCAGGCGGTGTTGGAACAGATGAAAAGAGATCTGGTTCGGCAACAATCTTTGCGCAAAACCAAGAGCGTGCCCCAAAAAAACGTAGAGGACGCCCAAACCGCGGTGGATCGGCAGCAGGCCCTGGTGGACCGCCAGCAGGAAAATGTCCGCCTATTACAGCAGGACTTAAACGACACCCTGGTGCGCGCCCCCACCGCCGGGGTGGTGGTGCGCCGGCTGGCCTACCGGGGCGAATGGGTCAAAAAAGGCGGCCCCATTGTGGAGCTGGCTGTGCTGGACCCGGTCAAAGTCATCACCCTGGTGCCGGAGCGATTTCTGTCCCACTTGGCCGTGGGCAATAAGGCCAAGCTCACCGCTGACGCCCTACCCGGCGCGGTATTCCAGGGCCGTATACAGGCCATAATCCCCAGCGGCGACACCAAAAGCCGCACCTTTCCGGTGCAAGTACGGGTACCCAACCCCAAGGCCACGATCAAACCGGGTATGTTGATGCGGGTTACCTTGGCGGTGGGCAACCGCCATGCCGCCTTGTTGGTGCCCAATGATGCCCTGGTCCTCTCTGCAGGCGGCAACCTGGTTTACACCGTGAACAAGGGACGCGCCCAACCCCTGCCGGTCAAGGTGATCGCCGCCCATAACGGCAAGCTGGAGGTGGAGGGTCCCCTCAAGGCTGGCCAGGGAGTGGTGGTCTCCGGCAACGAACGGCTTATGCCCGGCCAACCGGTGAAGGTGATTGAGCCCGCCAAAAAGCGGCCCCAAAAGCAGCAGCAAGGTTAGTCCCTGTGAAGCTGGTCTCCGCATCCATAAAATACCCCATCGCCGTCGCAGTAGGGGTAATCCTCTTGGCCCTATTCGGAATTTTGGCCCTTATCGAGGTACCGGTCCAGCTGACTCCCGACGTGGACCGCCCCATCATCACCGTACGCACCACCTGGCGGGGCGCCTCGCCCCAGGAGGTGGAGAGGGAGATCGTAGAGCGGCAGGAAAAGGAGCTCAAGAGCCTGGAAGGCCTGGTGCGCATGACCAGCGAGTCGGTGAACTCCCGGGGAGAGGTTATCCTGGAGTTCGAGGTGGGCACCGACACCGCCGATGCCTTGCTTCGGGTTAACAATAAGCTGCAACAGGTTCCCCGCTACCCGGCCAACGCCGATAAGCCGGTCCTCATCTCCGCCAGCCAACAGGCCTCGGCCATTGCCTGGATGGTGATTTTGCCCACCGGCCCCAAGGCGCCGGAGATTGAAAAGACCCGCACTCTTTTACTGGAAAGAGTGGTTCCCATCATCGAGAGGACCCCGGGCATGGCCTCGGCCAACCTTTACGGCGGCCGGGACGACCAGATGCAGGTGGTAGTCAACCCCAAGGCGGTGGCAGCCCACAAGCTGACCATGGGGCGGATCGCCGATGCCCTGCGGGCCGAGAACAACGATTTCAGCGGCGGCGGCCTGGATGAAGGCAAGCGCCGCTATGAGGTCAGGGCCAAAAGCAGGTTCACCGACCCGGCGGAAGTGGAAAACGTGGTGGTGGCCTATGAGAACGGGGCCCCGGTCTTTGTGCGCGACCTGGGTTACGCCCGGCTGGGACACGCCCCCAAGGACAGCGTAGTTTTGCATTTCGGCGAGCCCACCATGGCCATGAACGCCATCCGCGAAACCGGCACCAACGTGCTGGAGGTGATGGCCGCCTTGAAAAAGGCCATTGCCCAGGTCAACCGCGAGGTCCTAAGCGATCTGGACTTGATGATCGAGCAGGTCTATGACGAAACTGAATACATCGTGCAGGCCATCGGCCTGGTCCGCAGCAACATCTTTGTGGGCGGCAGCCTGGCCATAATGGTCCTGCTCTTATTCCTGCGCAGCATTCCCACCACCTTTATCATCGCCCTGGCCCTGCCCATCAGCCTGGTGGGCACCTTTATCATGATGTCCTTGTTCGGCCGCAACTTAAACGTCATCAGCCTCGCCGGCCTGGCCTTTGCCTCGGGCATGGTCTTGGATGCCGCCATCGTGGTGCTGGAGAATATCTTCCGCCGGCACCAGGAAGGCGAAGAGCGCTCAGAAGCCGCCTACCGGGGCACGGTCCAGGTTTGGGGTGCGATTTTTGCTTCCACCACCACCACGGTGGCCGTTTTTTTGCCGGTGATAAGGATCAAGCAGGAAGCGGGACAGCTTTTCGCCGACATCGCCATAGCGGTCAGTTTTGCGGTGCTCATATCCTTGGCAGTATCAGTCACCGTCATACCCAGCCTGGCCGCCCGCATAGTGGGGGGGGCAAACAAGGCCGGTAACGCCAAGCCCCGCCTGAGCTTCCTGGCTGCCCTGGGAGAGGCTGTACGCACTTTTATAGTCAAGTCTGTATATGCCTTGACCGGTTCGACCTTGGCCCGGCTGGTGGTGGTTCTGATTATGACCGCCTGTAGCCTGGGCATGGCCTGGTACCTGGCTCCCAAGGCCGAATACCTCCCCACCGGCAACCGCAACCTGATCCTGGGCATCATGGTGCCTCCGCCGGGATACAATGTGGACGAGTACCGGCGGGTGGGGCTGGATATTACCGAACGGGTGCGTGGCCATTGGGGGCCTGATCCCTATAAACGGGGAGGCGCCACAGCCGAGCCTGACTTTGAGACCTTTTTCTATGTGGGTTGGGGCAGCAACATCTTTATGGGGCTTTCCTCCTGGGACGACGACCGGGCCCGGGACCTCATCCCGGTGATGCAACGCACCCTGGCCGCTGAACCGGGCATGTTCACCATCGTCACCCAGACCAGCCTTTTTCAGCGTGGGGCCAATCAGGGCCGCACCATAGACCTGGACCTGACCGGCCCGGATCTGGACAGGCTGGTGGGGCTGGGCGGGCGGCTCTTCGGGCAGATACGCTCCCTGCTGCCCGGCGCCCAAATACGTCCTGTGCCCAGCCTGGAGCTAAGCCGCCCCGAGATTCAGTTCGTACCCGACCGGGTGCGGGCGGCGGCAGTGGGGCTCACCGCCCAAGACATCGGATTCAACCTGGACGTTTTGGTGGAAGGGGCCAAGGTGGATGAGGTCTCCCGGGGCGGATACAACATCGATCTGCAACTCATGGCCAATCCCGACCGGGTCAGCCGCACCCAGGACCTGGGCATGATGGAAATAAACTCCCCCACCGGCCGTCTGGTCACCCTGGAGTCGGTGGCTCCGCCGCAGATGGTGGGTGGCCCCACCCAGATCAATCACATCGAGCGCCAGCGGGCCATCACCCTGCGCATCTATCCCTCGGAACGTATGCCCCTGCAGGACGCCATGGATAAAATCCGCAATCAGGCGATGAAACCCCTGCTGGACTCGGGCGAGGTTTCACCTCCCTATGACATCAAGTTGGCCGGCACTGCCGACGATCTGACCAAGACCTACAATGCCCTGCAGGGTAATTTTCTGCTGGCCCTGGTTATAACCTACCTCTTGATGACAGCCTTGTTCGGCAGCTTTTTGTATCCATTGGTGATTATGTTCAGTGTGCCTCTGGCGGCAGGGGGTGGATTCTTGGGCCTGTGGGCGGTCAACCAAACCCTCACCTACCAGGCCCTGGATGTGTTGACCATGTTGGGGTTTGTGATCCTCATCGGCATCGTGGTCAACAACGCCATTCTCTTGGTGGATCAATCCCTGAGGGGCATCCGTGAAGACGGGCTGGATATCCGTCAAGCGGTGCAAGAGGCGGTCCGCCTGCGGGTGCGGCCTATATTTATGTCCACCTTCACCTCAGTGTTCGGCATGCTGCCTTTGGTGCTTTTCCCCGGAGCGGGATCGGAGCTGTACCGGGGTCTGGGATCAGTGGTGCTGGGCGGCCTGATGGTCTCCACCCTGTTCACTCTGTTTCTGGTGCCCTCTCTGCTGAGCCTGGTTCTGGACGCCCGCAGAAAAATAAGCCAGGCCATGGGCCGGCCATTTGTGGCCTAAGCCCTTTGCTTAGCCTCGTCATATTGGTATCTTTATTCTTAACAGCATTTTTTTATAGATCAGCCGTCAGGGTGGCTAATCCATAACCAAGGGAGATTTAATCATGTCCAACGTCCCGGTAAAACTGTATGCCCTCAGCACTTGCAGCCACTGCAAAAACACCAAAAAGCTTCTGGACAAGTGCAACGTTGATTATGATTGCGTGGAGGTGGACTTGACCACCGGAGAGGAAAGAGAAAAGCTAATCGAAGAGATAAAGCAGTATAACCCGCAGCTTTCCTTCCCCACCCTGCTGATCGGCGATAAAGTAATCGTGGGTTACCGTGAAAACGAAATCAAGGAGACGCTGGGAGTATGACCGCGGCAGAACTTTATGAGATGCTGAAGAAGGTGCAAGAGCCCAAAGGTTACTGGTTCAACCAGGACAAGGAAAGGACCTTTGAGCTTTTAGAGGCGCTCTTGGCCAACAAGGAGCGCTACGGCTACATGTGCTGCCCATGCCGCCTGGCCTCGGGCGACCGGGAAAAAGACCAGGACATCAT
>JASFOZ010000272.1:0-6154 GCA_050116255.1 Desulfarculaceae bacterium | reverse complement strand
GGATAGACTAGGAACCATGGCTCACCCCACCCATACCCTGACCCAGGTCATGGAGGAACTGGAAAAGCTCCGGGCCCAAGCGGACGCCGCCTTTGCGCGGGTGGCTGCAGAGTTTCCCCAGGCGGTCACTTGCCACCTGGGATGCGATGATTGCTGCCACGCCCTTTTTGACCTGACCCCGGTGGAGTCCCTGGCCCTGGCCCAGGCCTTTTCCGATCTGCCCCGCCAGACCCGCCGCGAAATACGGCGGCGGGCGCAGAAATCGGCCGAGATATTTGACCGGACTATAAGCCAGGCCTTCAGCGAATCAGGCCAGGATAGAATAGATATCCTCAGCCGGGCCCGGATCCCCTGCCCCCTGCTGCTTAAGGGTCAGTGCGCCCTCTACGTCCAGCGCCCCCTGACCTGCCGGCTCTACGGCGTGCCCGCTGCCATCGACGGCCAGGCCCGCATATGCCACAAAACCCGTTTCCAGCCCGGCCAAACCTATCCCACCGTGGATATGACCAAGGTGCAAAATGAGCTGGAGCGCCTCAGCGGGATCGCGCTCCGCCTCATACCCAGCCTGACCTACGCCCGCCGTGATATGGCCCGCTCCCTGGAGCTGGCCAACAGCCACGGCCCCCTGCTGCGCGCCCTGTTCAAGTAAAATCAGGGGCCCAGGGTCAGCTTGACCCGGTGACTGGGATTCAAGACCAGCTTGGCTGCCTTTAATATCTGGTCATTGGTTACGACCTTAATGTCCTGGGGCAGTTTAAGGTAATAGTCATAACCCAGGCCCAGCAGCTCGTCGGCGGCCATGATGGAGGCCTGGGCCGAGTATGATTGCAGGCCTATGGCCAGTCCGCCCAATACATAGGCCTTGGCCCGCTCCAACTCACCGCTGGCAGGCGGCTGCCGGCGCAAACGGTCCAGGTGCTGATTCAAGCCTGCAACCGCCTCGTTAACCTTGCCCGGCCCCACGGCCATATACACCCCCAGCACTCCGGCGTCCTTGCTGCTGCTGTAAAAGGGCTGCACCGCATAGGCCAAAGAGCGCTGGTCGCGCAGGTCGGAGAACAATCGCCCTCCCATGCCTCCCAGCATGGCGCTGATCAGGTTCAGGGCATGGCGCCCGGGGTCAGTGGCTGAAGGCCCAGGATAGCCCAGGACGATCTGGGTCTGCTTGGCCTTGGGGTCGGTGATTGCCTGGTTGCGGGGGGTTGAAGGCGGCGGCACCGGGCCTGGGCGGGCCGGGTCCACCTTGCCTTTGTGTGCGCCGAACAGGCGCTCAACCTGAAGCTTGACCTCCTCAGGGTTGATATCCCCTACCACAGTCAGGACAGCGCCGCCCGGACCCATCACCCGGCGATGAGCGGCCAGCAAATCCTCACGGGTGAAGGAAGCCACCTTTTGCGGGCTGCCCAGGGGGTTGTGGCCATAGGGATGGTCTCCATAAAAAAGAGGCCTAAAGGCCAAGAACGTCCTGGAAACCGGGGAATCCTGTTGGCGGCGCAGGGCGGCCATCTGTTCGGCCTTGGCCTTTTTGATCTGCGCGGGCAAAAAAGAGGGCGTAAGCCAAGTTTGAGCCAAAAGCTCCAGGCCCCGCTTGTAGTCAGAGGCCAGAAAATCACCGGACAGGCCGCAAGTGCTCTTGCCGCTGAAGGCGCTCAAGGATCCGGCCATGTCCTCCAGCTCCCGGGTAAGTTGTTCATAGGTGCGGTTTTGGCTGCCCCGGGTCAGGGTGCGCGACCAGAGATTGTATAGGCCTGCCTGGCCGCCGGATTCATTGGCCTGCCCGCCGGGAGCGGCCAGGGTCATGGCCACCAAAGGAACCGCCCGGCGGGGCTGGGTGATCAACACCAGGCCGTTGGCCAACACCTGCCGCCGGGCCTTTTCGGCATCTTTTGGGGGCGCGGCTATCTGCCTCGGAGTGAGCTCCTGGGCCGCCTTGACCAGTTCCTCCTGATTAAAGACCGGCGCCCCTTCCGGGACCTGGATCACCACGCTCAGGTTTTGCGGGGTTAGATTGAGCTTGGCGGCCTCGGCCACCTGGGCGGCGCCCAGGGCCTGGAAGCGTCTCAGATAGTCCTGGGCCTTTTCAAAGCCGCCCCGCATCATCTCGAAATAGCCCAGAGTGCGGGCCTGGCCGGACATGGTCTGGCGGTCTCTGGTGAAGCTGGCCGTAAGGTTGACCCGGGCCCGGGCTAGTTCTTCAAGGCGGGGGGGGCTGCTGATTAAAGTCAAGGTCTGCTTCAGCAAAGGCCGCCAGGCCTGGGCCACCTTTTCCGGGGCGCAGGCGGCGCTGACCTGAAAGAGGCCCGCTCCTTTGGGGGTGTAGGAAAAGGCCGAGACCCCGTCCACCAGCCCCTGCTTCTCCTTAAGCTGTGAGTACAGGCGGCTGGTCTCACCTTCGCCGGCCACGGTGGCGGCCATGTCCAGGGCGTAGACCTGGGGAGAAGGCAGGCCCGGAATCAGCCAGGAAACGGTCAGAGCCGCCTGGCGCACCTTTTCCCGCATCACCAGCAGCCGGGGACCTTTGGGTTGTTTCACCGGCGGCAGTTTAAAAGCCGGGGCCGGCTGGGAAGATAGGCCGGCGAAGGCCTTTTTGATGTGGGGCATTAGCTTCTTGGTGTTGAAGTCACCCACCGCCACCACCACCATGCCCGGAGCCCGGTACCAGCGGGAGCGGTAATCAAGGATGTTTTGGCGGGTTATGGCCCGCACCGACTCAATGGACCCGATAACAGGGCGGCCATAAGGATGGCTGGGGCCAAAGGCCAGGCGCATGACCGCCTTGGAGCGGCGGCGGGCCGGGCTGTCCTGGCCCATGCGGATCTCCTCCACCACCACCTCTTTTTCCTTACCCAGATCCTTATCGGCAAAAGACGCGTTCACCACAGCATCGGCCAGCAACTCCAGGGCCTCGGAGCTGTTTTGGCTGGCCACGGTCACGTAGTAATTGGTGTGATCCAAGGTGGTGTAGGCGTTGACCTCACCGCCCAGGGCCTCGATGCGCCGGGCCATCTGGGCATCGGGAAAACGGGGGCTGCCTTTGAAGATCATGTGTTCGATAAGGTGGGTGATGCCGTATTCGTGGGGCTTTTCAAAGGCCGAGCCCGCCCGCACCCAGACCTGAAAAGTGACCACCGGGGCCTCGTGATTCTCGCTGGTTATGACGGTGAGCCCGGAAGGCAGCACATGTCTTTGCGGTGCGGCCAGGGCGGCGGCCGCGGCCAGCAGCACAAGCAACAGAGAAAAAAGCAGGTTTTTCAGTTTCATGGAAAATAGCTCCCTAAGCCGTAGTAAAGAGAATCGCTACAGGTAAAGAGTAAGGCCTCTACGGCCTCCTAGCAACCATTGCTATGTTTGGTAATGAATCAGCCTGGCGAAGGGGATTATACGCTGAGCCGCTCCGACTTTAGGGCATAAGCCAGGGCCAGGCCCACCACAAACCCCACCGCCAGATTGGAAGCCAAGGTGATGCCCAACATGGTCAGACACACGAACATGTCCTTGCGCTGATTGATATCCAGAAGGGTCAAGGCCAGCTGGCTGCCCGCAAACAACAAGAGCACCCCCAGCACCGCCATGGGTATCAAGTTGACCACAATCACGGCCTGCGACCCCAGCAAGATGGCCAGGGCCACAAAGATGGCGCCGATCATCAGATTGGAGCCGGCGGTGCGGGCGCCGAAACGGTAATGGGCCGCCAACCCCCCGGCGCCGTGACACAAAGGCATGCCCCCCACCACAAAGGCACCAAAATTGGCCAGGGCCATGCTTATACATAGGCTGCGATAGGTTACCCTACTGGAGTCTTGGCCGAAGTATTGCTGGGATAAGTCTGCGTTGGCGATGACCGCATTTCCCAAGGTCATGGGTATCTGGGGAAGCACCAGCATTATCAGGGCCAAGGAGAAATCAATCTGGCTGGGCCAGCCAAAGGGCAGCCACTGGGGCAGGTTGAGACCCAGGCTAAGCCGCTCCAAGTCCTGCCCGGCGCCCAGCCACAGCCCCAGGCCCAACCCGGCCAAGACCACCACCAGCCCGGCGGGCAGTTTTTTATTATCTAATAAAAGAAGGGTTAATACTCCCCCGGCCACGCCGATGACAATACCTATGGGCAAAGGACCCAGGGCCTGCAGGGACAGATAGGGCTCCGCCAGCCCCAGCATCTCTTGGTAGCGGGAAGTCCCCAGCATGAACTTCACCCCGCCGGCCATCAAAAGGGTGCCGGTGGAAAGCTGGACCCCCCTGACCACTGATTTGGGAGTGTAGCGGCCGATTAGGTTAACAGCCCCGGTGGCGCCGATGATGAGCAGAATAACCCCCAGCAAGACGGCGGAAGCCATTATCTGGCCGGCGGATATGCCGGTGGCCACGGCGTAGGCCCCAACCACCTTCATGGGCTGAACCGGGGCGGTGACCCCATAGTAAAGGCCTGAACCGATAAAGAAAAGGCCAACCGAGAGAAACAACCCCATGGGGTCGAGCTTGTTGATCAGGATCATGCCCAGGGCCAAAGGCAATATAGTGCCCAGATCGCCCAGGGAGCCGGAGAACTCCAAGCGGTTGAAACGAAAACGTGGACTCATGATATTGCTCCCAAAGGAAATTTCGCCCATGGGGAAAGTATGTACTCTTTAGTTTATTTAACAACATCCCTCTGCCTCTAGATATTAAAAACTAACTTGTAATGTATGGGGCTCCGGCGGATAGGCCATCATTTTCAGCTGATTTATATTATTGTGGCTGGCCATAAGGGCCGGCCTTCCCTGTACAGGCCAGGGCAATTCCCCGGCGAAGACCCGGCAAGACAATTCCATTGCCTGCAGCCTTCTTGTGATCTGGTAGACTATTATCCTGAGGATTTAACTGAACTCCGGCTGCCGCCCGGCGCCGCTCAGGACTGCGCCCAGTTGGAGATCAGCACTTTGTCACTCATTCCCATCAGGAGTGATCTCCATGGCGGGCCAGCGACAACAAAGTGCCAGCAGATAGGTTAAATGGCCCGTCGTCTAATGGCAGGACATCGGACTTTGGCTCCGAGAATCTAGGTTCAAATCCTGGCGGGCCAGCCAGCCCCAAAAGGCATTCCATCATCATGCGACTCAAAAACCGTACTTCAAACTTTGGCCCGGGCTTAGGCTTGGCCAAATGGCGGCAGGCGCCGGGCCCTAAATGGGGTTTGAGCCATGAATGACCAAAGCAACCGATCCGCTCCCAGGCAACCCGCCAAAATAAAGGTGCACTTGGTTTCGGACGCCACCGGAACCGGGGTTGAACGCATGGCCCGCGCCGCTCTGGTGCAATTCCGCGATCAGCTTGACCCCGTGTTTGTGCGCCATTCTTTTATAAAACGCCGTAAGCAGATCGACCGCATATTGGCCGAGGCCGAGGCCGAGCGGGGTGTGGTGGTCTACACCATGAACGATAAGGACCTGCGCGCCTGGCTGGACCAGCAGCAATACGAGCGCGATGTTGAGATAATCGACATGCTGGGCCCCCTGCTGCGCAGAATCGGCCGGCGCTATAAAACCATGCCCCTTTTGGACAGCGGCCTTTTGCCTGACGCCCTGGGCGATAAGGCCCTGCGCCTTTCCCAGTGCATCGACTTCACCCTGGAACACGACGACGGCAGGGGCGTGGATACCCTGGGGCAGGCTGACGTAATTTTATTGGGGGTATCCCGCACCAACAAAACCCCCACCAGCGTCTACATCTCCTGCCATTACAGCCTGAAGGTGGCCAACGTTCCCTTGGTCCTGGGCCTGAATCCGCCGGACAAGATATTCACCCTGAAAAGGCCCCGCATGGCCGGGCTGACCATCTCACCCCAGAAGCTGGCCTTTGTGCGGCGCAACCGGTTTAAAAAGGGAGTGGTGGACGAATACTTCAATATCCATCACATCTCAGAGGAGCTCGCCTTTGCCGAGGACATCTTCGAGCGCATCGGCGACATAAAAGTCATCGATGTCACCGACCGCACCATCGAGGAGGTCTCTGACCTGATCGTGTCATAACCCTAAACCAACGGCTAATCTGGATCAGGTTCCAGGTACTTTTCCCTGTTCTGAAAGAAGTCTTTATAGACCTGATAGTATTCAGTGTCCTCGTACTGAATCTCTTTGATGGGGATGTGATCGAAGCTGTAGATAGTGGCCCCGGGGCA
>JASFOZ010000271.1:0-6170 GCA_050116255.1 Desulfarculaceae bacterium | reverse complement strand
AAGAGGAAAGCGTCAGCAAGCTCTATCCCGAGTTGCTGCGCTGCATGGGCTGCAACACCTGCACCCGCTCCTGTCCCATGGATCTGGAGGTGATGAACTATGTCGCCGCCGCCTTGCGCGGGGAATGGGAGCTGGTCAAGGAGCTTTCCATGGAATGCATCATGTGCGGCATGTGTGCGGCCCGCTGTCCGGCCGAGCTGGCGCCGTTCAATATCGCCATGCTGATCCGCCGCCTGGTGGGCAAGCACCGTTACCCCGCACCACAGCAATTTACAGAGCGCCTGACCCAGATCAAGGCGGGTAAGTACCAGGCGGAACTGGATGAACTCATGTCCTTGGATAAAGACCAGCTGGTGGAGCGCTTCAAGCAATTCCAGTCTGATAAAGGGGAGGCGGTTTAGCCATGATCAGGCTTGAGGTCCCCATATCAGCCAAGGCTGTGGCCCGCTTGAAACCAGGTGATCCGGTTGAGCTCTTTGGGCGCATTTATTGTGGCCGGGATGCGGTGTTGCCCAAGCTGGTGAAGGTCTTCGAGAAAAAGGGAACCAAGGGCCTGCCCGTTGACCTCGAGGGAGGAGTCATATTCCACACTGCGGTGAGCCCAGCAGGTATCGGCCCCACCTCATCCAACAAGGTTGAAATCGAACAGAGCATACCAGCCCTCAGCCGGGCGGGCGTACGTCTGCACCTGGGCAAGGGTGCTTTGAGCCCTGATACTGTCCGGGCCTTGCACAAACAAGGTTCGGTCTTTGCCGTCACCCCACCGGCCAGCGCCTTGTTTGCCAGCTGCACTTTGAGCCAGAGAGTAGCCGCCTACAAAGAGGAAGGCATGGAGGCTCTCTATGAGATCGAGGTTTCAGGGCTTCCGGCGATCATCGCCATTGCTCACGGCAAAAGCCTCTTTGAACCCAAGCGGAGGCCCAAGCCATGAGCATAAAGGCTGTTGAAATAAAGGAGGCAGTGCGGGATTGCCTGGTAAAGGCGGGCACCAGTTTCAGGCCCGACCAGATAGAGGCCTATAAAAAAGCCATCCAAACCGAAACCCAGCCCAATCCCAGGTGGGTGTTGGAGCAGCTTTTGCAAAACGCCAAGGCGGCCAAAAAGCTCAAGCTGCCTCTGTGTGATGATACCGGCATACCCCATGTGATAGCTGAGGTGGGCGACAAAGCTGACTTGGCCCCAGGCTGGCTGCAAGCTATTCAGGAAGGGATTGCTCTGGGGCTTAGGGATATGCCGGGACGGCCCATGGCAGTGAAAGGCAATGCCCGCCAGCGTATGGAACAGTCCCAGGGTCTTTATATGGACCCTGGCAAGTTGGACCTGGCCCCAGTGGTGACCCTGCCCGCAAGGGGCGCGGCGCTGAGGCTGACTGTGCTGCTTTTGGGCGGCGGACCGGCCATCCGGGGACGCACCTTCAGGATATTCCACTGCCGCAGCCTGGATCATGTGCTGGATGAGGCCGCCGGTTGGGTGGTTGAGGCGGCCGGATTTCTGGGCTGCACTCCTTGCGTGATTGCCATGGGCATGGGGCGCAGCCAATCAGAGGCGTCCAACCTGATGCTTTTAGCCATGGCCAAGGGCAGCCTGCGCAAGCAATCCATCGAAGAAAAGAGAGTTACAGACCTGGTCAATAAAACCGGCGTGGGGCCTTTGGGCCTGGGCGGAGGGCATACCGCCCTGGGGACGTTTATAAAAATAGGACCGGCCCGGGCCAGTGGAGTGCGCATAGTTTCGGTCAGGCCTTGTTGTTGCGTTGAACCTAGAAGAGCTGGTGTGAGGTTAGAGTGACCGCTCTGAGATTTGGAAGGTGAAAGACCAATATGGCAAAGCTATTTGAATATCAAGCTAAAAAACTGATGAGTGACAAGGGAATTTTGATTCCTCCCGGCCGGGTAGTGGCAAGCGCCGATGAGGCCCGGGAGATAGCGATTGAGATGGCTAAACCGGTTGTGCTCAAGGCCCAAGCCTGGGTCACCGGCCGGGCCGAAGCAGGCGGCGTCCGCTTTGCGGATACCTCCGATGAGGCGCATGAAGCAGCCAGAGACATGTTGGGCATGGATCTGAAGGGCTTCAAGGTGCAAGAGCTATTGGTGGAAGAAAAGCTGGATATCGAGCGGGAGTTTTTCGTGGGCATGATCATTGATGATGAGGCCCAATCTCCCTCAATGGTTTTCAGTGGTGTTGGGGGAAGCGGTATTGAGGAGATAGCCAAAGAACATCCCGATCAAGTCTCCCGCATCACCATCGACGTAAGCAAAGGCCTAACCCCGCATCAAGCCCGCGACATGCTGGTGGACTTGGGTTTCAGGGGTAAGCTGCAAAATCAGCTCACCGGATTCTTGGTCAAATTCTACAAGATGTGCCAGAGCTGCGAGGCCCGCTCAGCAGAGGTAAACCCCTTGGTCCTCACCAGTGATGGCCGCATCATGGCAGCGGATAGCCATACCGTAATTGACGACTATGCGGTGTTCCGGCATCCCGAGCTGGGCATTGAGATTGCGCGTGAGTTCGACCGCCCAGCCACCGCCTTGGAAAAGGTGGCCTATCAAGTCGAGGCCGAAGACCACCGGGGAACCTTTTATTTTTTCCAGATGCCGACCAGTGCCGAATCCGCAACCTATGTGGGATTCCACGGCGCGGGCGGCGGCGGCTCCATGATGTCCATGGATGCACTCTTGGGTCAGGGTTTCCAGATAGCCAATTTCTGCGACACCAGCGGCAATCCCTCTGCCTCTAAAATCTACCGGGCGGCCAAGATCATTTTGTCCCAGAAGAACCTTTCCGCCTATTTCGCTTCCGGTTCCGGAGTGGCCAGTCAGGAGCAATTCCACAGCGCCCGGGGGCTGGTCAAGACCTTCCGTGAGTTCGGCCTGGCCATGCCTGCGGTGATCCGCATCGGCGGCAACTGCGAAGAGGAGGCCATGGAGATCTTGCGCAAGTACACCGAAGACCTGCCCTGCGTCTTGGAGGCCTATGGCCGCGATACCTCTGCGTCTCATTGCGCGGAGCGCTTACGCGCCCTGGTGGCTGAATGGGACCCAAAGACACAGGCTGCGCCTTCAAAGCGGGAAAAACCAGATCCCGATGCCTACGGCTTTGACACCGTCACCGGCCGTCTGTTGATTGACCATCAAAAATGCGCTTCCTGCCAAAGTAAACCATGTATCTCAGCCTGCGAACACAATGTGCTCAAGCTGGAGAAAGATAAGCCGGTACTGGCCCTGACCCTGGAGGAAGCCAAGAAGGGCCGCTGCACCGAATGCCTGGCTTGTGAAATCGCATGCGAGTTTGAAGGGGAACAGGGCTTGTATATAGATCTGCCCATCCCCGGCTTGGCCGATGCCTTGCGGGAAGGAAACTAGCGCCATGTCAATACTGATCGATGAAAAGAAAAAAGTAATCGTGCAGGGCATCACCGGCCGCGAGGGCTCGGTGCGCACTAAGCTCATGACCGACTATGGCACCAATGTGGTGGCAGGGGTCACACCCGGCCGTTACGGCCAAGAAGTTCGGGGCATTCCGGTTTACGACACCGTGGCCGAAGCCGATAGGGAGCAGGGTCCCATAGATGTAAGCGTGCTTTTCATCCCGGCGGCCCTGGTGCGGAGTGCCGCCCTGGAGGCTATCGACGCCGGGGTCAAGCTCTTGGTCATAGTGCCGGACCGGGTTCCGCTTTGGGATGTACTGGAAATAGCCAGCGCCGCCAAGGCCAATGGAGCACGTTTCACCGGGCCCAATACTCTGGGCATGATCAGCCCTGGCAAGGCCGTGCTGGGCATGATCGGCGGCAATGCCGAGTCCGCCCGGGACTGGTTTAAGCCAGGTAATGTGGGGGTCATCTCCCGCAGCGGGGGTATAACCACTGCCATTTCCTATTACCTGGGCCGGGCCGGAATCGGGTTGTCCACGGTGCTGCATGTGGGCGGCGATTCTGTGGTGGGCACTCCCCATCCCGATGCGGTTCAGATGTTCGAAGATGACCCGGAAACCAAGGCGGTGGTGATGTTTGGAGAGATAGGCACCTCCCAGGAAGAACGGGTGGCCGATCTTATGGAGCAGGGCAAGTTCACCAAGCCGCTGGTGGCCTACATCGGAGGCAAGGCGGCCAAATCCGGCACCCGCTTCTCCCATGCCGGAGCCATCGTGGAGGGCGGGCGCGGCACTCACCAAGGCAAAGTGGACCGGCTGCGGGCCGCAGGAGCCACAGTGGTGGAGCATTTTGACGATATTCCCCAGGCGGCTTTGCAAGTCGTACAAGGGTTAGGATAAAGCGGAGTGATTTATGAAATCTGAAAATTGGCAGACAGCGATCACCAAGGTCGAGCCCAACAAGCTGCTGCTTAGGGGTTATCCTATTGATGAACTCATGGGGGCGGCGAGCTTTCCGCAAACCATTTTTTTGGCCTTGACCGGCGAGCTGCCCAGCCCCAAACAGGCCCGCATCATAGACGCCATACTGGTCTCTTCCATTGATCACGGGGTAATGCCGCCATCCTGCCAGGCGGTGCGGAACGCAACTCTTACCGGAGCCCCGCTGAACGGGGCCCTGGCTTCGGGCCTTTTGGCAATCAATCAGCACCACGGTGGAGCCATCGAGAACTGCATGAACATGCTGAGCCAGGCGGTGGGGGAGGCTGAGCAGACAGGGCTGGACTTGGCCGCTCAAGCGGCCGCCACGGTACAGAAATACAGTTCCCAGAAACGGCGTTTGCCCGGATATGGCCACCGGCTGCACACCAAAGACCCTAGGGCTACCAAGCTTTTCGCACTGGCCGATGCCGAGGGAGTAGGCGGGCCGCATGTGCAGATCGCCAAGGCCTTGCAAGAAGCCTTGGCCCAAAACTTGGGCCGCAGCCTGCCTATTAACGTGGATGGGGCCATCGCCGCGGTGCTCTGCGATCTTGGTTTGGATCCCCAGATGGGCAACCTGTTCTTCATGCTGGCCCGGCTGCCTGGCTTGGCTGCCCATGCCTTGGAGGAGCGCTCCCGTATGCGCCCCATGCGCCATATGGAGATTAAATTGCATGAGTATGACGGGCCTGGCCAGCGGCAAGTGGCGATCCCCAAAACAGACGAGGGATAGAATGAAACCCGAGCAGTCTTGGCGGCAAAGCCATCATATGGATTACTTGCTGGACGAATGCATCACCCCGGTTGCGCGTATGCGGCTTTATTCCACAGGCATGGGATTCAATAACCGGCTCATGACTTGGGAAGAAAGTGCGGGCGACCGGGCCTGTCTGGCTTGCGGCTGCTGCGTTGATGCTTGTCCGGTGGTGGCGGAGCGGCGCCGCTTTGTTTTTTTACAAAACCACCGCACCTCAATGGCCCTGGAAAACATAGTAGGTGACGAATGCCGCCGCTGCTTTAGTTGTGTTCGGGCCTGTCCTCAAGTCAGCAAGCCGGTCAAGGACCACGTTGCTGCCTTTCGCAGGCCCGAAAAAGTGGTTCATGCCCTTATGGCAGCTGCCTTGTTCACTTTAGCCGTCACCGAAATTCTGGTCTTTCATTTTTCAGCCGCCATGACAGGCTGGGAGCGGAACGGCCTAAAGTACCTGCATCTACTTGCCGGGTTTGTGGCCTTGGGAACCCCTTTCATATTCTGGGTTATGGACAAAAGGCATTTCAAGCGCACCCTGAGCCGGATTTTTGTATTAAAGCCGGGAGATAAGGATTGGTTGCTCAAATTGGTGCGGCACCTGGCGAGCCCCCGCAAGCACCCCATGCCATTTTGGGGGGAGTTTAATCCCTACCAGCGTTTTTGGTATGCCTACCTTATTTGCGTCTTGCCGGTTTTTGCCTTGACCGGGTTCATCTCATGGCTGGGTGATGCCTCACCTCAACCCTGGTGGGTGGATCTGTGTTATGGGCTCCATGTTGGGCTGGGGTTCTGCACCGACCTGCTGGTGCTGCTACACATTTACTTAAAGTACCTGAAAAATGCGCTCGTCTCCTGGGCGGACATGATCCGTATTTGGCGGCGGAAGCGGAGTTTTGATTATTCGGTTTTGCACGACCCACGCCAAACAATGCCCAGGCCGTGGCCGGCGGCCAATCAGGATCAAAGCGGAGAAGTTTGATCGCTGGCAGCTAATCGGGGACCAACATGATCGTGAAGCGATAGTGTAGGGCGGCCCCAAGCCCCTGGGGCAGCTTGTGATGGACTGCAC
>JASFOZ010000270.1:0-6172 GCA_050116255.1 Desulfarculaceae bacterium | reverse complement strand
AAAAGGCTGTTTACCATACTCAACAGCATTCCCGCCTGTGTTTACGTTACCGGCCTCACCAGCCATGAAATACTCTTTGCCAATGAATCAGCCAAGAAGGAATATGGGAGGGAATTGCAGGGCAGGAAATGTTGGCAATTCTTGTGTGGGCAAGATGGACCCTGCCCGGACTGCCCTAAAAGACGTTTAATAGCCGGCGAAGGGGATGCCAACAAGACCATAATCGCCCAACGGAAAAATCCGGGCACTGGGAAATGGTATTTTACTCAATACCGGCCCATAAAATGGGTGGACGGCACCAGGGTATACCTGCACGTTGCCACCGATATCAGTGATTGGAAAAGATCCCAAGAGCAGAGGAAACAGCTGGAGTCAAGGCTCAGGCAGGCCCAAAAGATGGAAGCCATCGGCACCCTGGCCGGGGGGGTGGCCCATGATTTCAACAACATCCTGGCGGCAGTGCTGGGTTACTCGGAATTGGCCTTGGTTTACTCCCAGAACGGGAAGAAAAACGATGAACTTATCAGAAAGCTGATTGCAGCTGCGGAGCGGGCCAAAGACCTGGTGCAACAGATACTGGCCTTTAGCCGCAAGACCGAACCAGACCTGGTTCCGCTTGACCTGAACCAATTGGCAGAGCAAACGGTTGAGCTCCTGGAACGAACCTTGCCCAAAATGATCCGCATCAAAAAGCAGCTGGCGCCGGACCTCAGGTACATAAGAGGCGACCGCAGCCAACTGGAACAAGTGCTAATGAATCTGAGCACCAATGCCAGGGATGCCATGCCCGAAGGGGGGGAGCTGCTGCTAAAAACCGAAAACATCAGCCTCAGCGAAGAGGAATGCAAGGATCAAATCCATCTTAATCCCGGCGATTATGCGGTGCTCACGGTTTCAGACAACGGCCATGGCATGAACCAAGAGACCGTCAAAAAGATTTTTGACCCCTTTTTCACCACCAAAGAGGTTGGGGCCGGCACCGGCTTGGGCCTGTCCACTGCCTACGGCGTGGTTAAAAGCCACCGGGGACACATAACCTGTCAAAGCCAATCCCAAAAAGGCACCTCGTTTCAAGTCTTTCTTCCCGCCCTTCCCCCGGATTATCAGGCTTCGCATTTAGATACCCAACCGCCGCATATCGATACGGTGCCCGGCGGCAGAGAACTGGTCCTGCTGGTGGACGATGACCAGGCGATTCGCGATATCGGCAGCCAAATACTGGGCGAATTCGGCTATGAGGTGAAAACCGCTGCGGACGGCGAGGAGGCCGTGGAAATATACAGCCAGGACCCAGAAGGCATCGCCATAGTGATCTTGGATATAAGTATGCCTGGGATGGGTGGACAGCGCTGCCTCAAACACCTCCTGGACATAAACCCCGAGGCCAAGATCATCATTGCCAGCGGCTATGCCCCTGACGGCCTGCTTGAGGAGACCTTGTCTTCAGGCGCAGCCGGTTTTGTGGCCAAGCCCTTCAGGGCAATGGAGATGCTGACCAAGGTGAGAGAGGTGCTGGATAAAAAAGAATCAGCGCTCAACTGACGCCACCGCCATCTGCCCCCAGAAATCATCTCAGCCTGCTTTAAGTCCGGCCGCGCCACTTAGGTTGCCCTAAAGCCCAAATCATCTGCACAGGGTGCATGTATACGGCCGCTGCTGGGATCTCGTCCCCCTGGCCTATGAGACCGTCTATGGAGTTCCGCCGGCGCTCACTGCCTGAAGATGGGGCTGGAATTACTTATCCTGGAAAGCTCGGTTAGGTTTTCCTTCACAGCCCGGGTCTAATCTTGTTTTTTATCTGCCTTCCGGCGCTGGACTGACTTCAGATTGGGGTAAAGCTCCTGGCAGCATTCCGGACACAAGCCGTGGGTGAATTCGGCCTCGGAATGCTCCCTTATGTACCCCTCGATCTGTTGCCAATACCCCTGGTCATCCCTGATCTTTTTGCATTTGGCGCAGATGGGCAACAGTCCGCTGAGCTGCTTGACCTCTGTTAAGGCTTGCTCCAGTTCAGCGGTCCGTTTGCGCACCCTCTCTTCCAATTCATCATGGGAGGCCTTTAGGTTGGTTGACATCTGGTTAAAGGCCCGGGCCAATTCGTTCCATTCCGGGGGGTAGTCCAAAGGAATCTGATGGTCCAGATAGCCGCTGTCATACCCCACCCGGCGTACGTGTTGTTGCAGGTCTTTCAAGGGCCCTTGCACCGTCCGCCGGAAGATGAAAAAAAGGACCAATACCATGGCCGCAAGCACTGCCAGCAGCATTGCCGAAAGTTTCCAGGAAAATCCGTTAGCATGGCCAAAGGCCTCTGATAGCGGCACCCGGATGGATATGGCTGAGACCACCTCGCCTTTTTCACGGTGGAAGCTGCGTTGAGCTCCATAGAGCTTTACCATGTCCTGGGGGGCTGCCTGGGGCTCGCTGTAACAGCGCAGACAAGACCACTCCATCACCTCGCCCCGGCGAAGCAAGACAAAATAGGGTTCTCCCTCCAGGATGCGGATAGCCTCACGGGTGTTAAGGCCGGGCTGCATATTGAGTTCTTGAATAAAGACCTTTTCATAATCATCGGCTTCATTCAAGGGGTTGCGGGCGTTGATGGCGCATTCCTTATAGTAATACTGCCCCTCAGAGAGTGATTTGAAGTATTGGTCGATTCCCCGGATGGCATAGGTGGAAGACATCCAGACCGGCTCGAAATAATCAGCCGGCATTACTTTGTCCACCACCGCGAACACCTTGGGCTTGAGCTGGTGGGAAAAATAGGTGTGCGTGGCTAGATTGCGGTCCAGGATAAGCTGCGCCTTATTCGAGGCCTCGAGCAGGGCCTGCTCATCCATGTGAACGTGGACCAGCCAGACCGTGACAACAGCGGCCAAAGCAAAGGTCGCCACCGCCGCGGCCAGCAGGACGGTCTGGGCCTTTAATTTAGTCCCTTTCATGACACGAACCTTTTTCATAGGTCAGGGCAGGAAGCCCCCCGCGAAAGGCGGATACTAGTGCCCCCCAAAAAACCTAGTAAATAGATTCTTCCTATTATTTTAACCGGAAATAGATAATAGGCAAATAGCGCCGGGCAGCAGGCCCCGGGCTGAGGCCATCCCCACCGGCTTGGAGCTCTGAGACGAGCCCCTGGTCTTCACCAGGTCGGGTTAAAATCGCTTATCGGAAACCAGGGCGGATTGCGGCCGAGGTGAGTAATTATTCGCCGTTTTTTTCCAGCCTGCCCACCAGCCACAGAATCTGCCGGGCCACACCCCTTAGGGTCCGCACCTCGGCCGGGGAGAGGGCGGCCCGGTCCAGCACATTTTTAAAGGGCCTGAAGAAATGGCTGGGGTTATCCCGGCGCAGCACGTTAATGGCCACCAGGGCCTCCATAAGGTGTTCCTTAAGGGCCTCCATCTCCTCCAGGCTGGCCCGGGCGCGCGGCGGCGCTGTTGCCTGGCCTTGAACACGGCCCTTCTCAGCCAGGGCGGCCAGGCGCAGCTCATAGGCCAAGACCATCACCGCCTGGGCCAGGTTCAAAGAAGCCGCTTCCGTGGTGGGGATACTCACCGTGAGGGTGCATTGGTCCACCTCCACTGTATCCAGCCCCCGGTCCTCAGGGCCGAAGACTATGGCCGCCTTTCCCTCTCCGGTCCAGTCCAGGACCTGGGAGACCGCCTGGCGCGGGGTCAAGAGGCGGCCGCGCCTGACGCCGGGGCGGGCGGTGGTGGCGGCGGCAGCCACGCAGTCCCCCAGGGCCTCTTGCAGGCTGGGAAACACCTGCATGCCCTCCAGCACCTCCCGGCCCTGGTCCGTGGCCAGCCTCTGCATGGGCTTCTCCCATAACCGCTCCGGCGCCACCGCCCTCAACCCCCCCAGGCCCATATTGGCCACCACCCGGGCGCAGGCCCCCAGGTTCTCGGGGAAGCGCGGCCTCACCAGAATCACAACCAGGTTTTGCAAGCAGTCCGGCATAGCATCCCTTCACCGGCCCCAGCATAGACCAGCAGGCGGTGGCGGGCAACAATCACCTATTTTTATGGGGTGATTCTGGTTGTCAGCTCCAGGCCTGAGTGTTAACATGGGCCTGACATAGCAGGACGGTACCCCACACGGGGACGAAAAGGGAAGACGGTGCGAATCCGTCGCGGTCCCGCCGCTGTAACCGGGGACTGAGCCCCCAAGGAGGCTGACAGCCTCCAGCCACTGCCCGCAAGGGTGGGAAGGCGCGGGGTGAAGGGAAGATCCGGAAGCCAGAAGACCTGCCGCTCCTGAGGATGACCCGCGAACCGGCGCGGAACCGGTCATGGGGCCGCACTTTTCAGGTAGGCCGCATGCTGTGGGTCTGTCTGGAACGATGAAGAAACCTGGGTGCAATCTTCCAGCCCTTTTGGGGCTGATTTTTTTTGGCCTTTCTGCAGAAGGCGAGATTGAAGGAGCTTAAGATGCCGGCTTGGATCAGAAATACTTTTGTAGGCTCGCTGATAGTGGGCCTGATGTGCGCTGTACTTTTGTTTCTCCATTTCAGCGGCTGGGTCTCTGCGGCCACCAGCCCCCAGGCGGCACCAGTGGCGGCCTTGGATTATAACTTTCGCCCCGGCTCAAGCCTCACCCCTTAGGAGACTAGGCGGAGAACACTACGTCTCAAATCGTGAAAAACAAGACCTCAGGCCTTTTGCCCGGGCATGCGGACAGGATGGTTCAGGCCGGCCGCAAGTGTGCCCAAATCCCGGGAAATGGTATAAATCTTCCCCAGGAAGGAGGTGGGCTATGGACGCAGCCACGATTTGGGACACCCTGTACCGGGCGGCCAGGGATATGGAGAGTTCCGGTGGAGACTGGCAGGTCAAGCTGGCCACGGTGATGGCCGCAGTGGAGCTTTTCATGGAATTTCCGCCCCAAGAGATAGTGGCCCAGATCGAAACCTCGGAACTGCCCACCCGGGCGGTGGTGAGCTGGCTGGTCTTTGAGGGGGGCCGGATGAAAACCGTGGAACCAAGCCAGGTCCAAGGCCTCAAGGAATATTGGGAGTCCATCTGCCAGCCCGGCCAAGGCATTCAGCCGCCCCCCAAGGGTGTCGGTTTTTTCTGAAGCTATGTAATCAATCCGGAGAACATGATAAGACCCAACCCGGCTCCGCCCCCTTCTTATAGTCCAGCACCGGCTTAGCACGCAGCCTACCACCCACGAAAAAAACAGGCCCGGCTCAATTCCCTCCAGCAACATAACTGATCTAGCTCGATCACAAGACCAATCCGGCTCCACCCGGAAAGGGTATGGTCATTGGGAGCCGAATCGGTCAAAATAAGAACATATCCATGGTGTTTAGAGGTTAAGGCCTCAACCCAAAGGTTACGCCGTGACCGGCGAAAGAACTCCAGCTCCCCAGCAACTCAATATTGCCGTCATCGGCGGCGGCAGCCGCTGCCTCACTGTCCTTAAGATGCTGGAATCACGCAGCTTCGAGCACCTACAGGCCAAGGTGGTGGGCGTCGCCGACCGCAATCCCAAGGCCAAGGGCAGAATTTATGCCCGCAAAAAGGGGATATTCACCACTAATGACGGAGCCAGACTATTTGATCTAAAAGACCTGGATTTGATTATAGAGCTGACCGATGACCGAGAACTTTTAAACAACCTGGCAGCCAGCAAACCCGAGTCGGTTAAGTACATCGGTTATACAGCCTCCAGACTATTTCATGACATTGTGGCCATCTACCAAAAGCTGGAGGAGCAGCGGGAAGAGGTCAGCCTGGCCAAATCCTTTGCCCGGGCCCTGGAAGACGCCACCAGCGAGGGAGTGCTGGTCCTGGATAAAAATTACCGCATACTGCGCATCAACAACGCCGCCTTGGCCATGGCGGCCATGACCGAAGATGAGGCCCTGGGCAAATACTGCTTCCAGGTGACTCACCAGTCCATCGGCCCCTGCCACAGCCCTGACAATCCCTGCCCCATGAGCGCCACCCTGGAGACCGGAAAAAGCGCCCACGCCTTTCACGAACATCTGCAGCCCGACGGTGAGGCGCATTACTGTGACGTCACCACCTATCCTCTATAGAACCGTCAGGGCGAGCTGGTTCAGGTCCTGGAGATCATCCGCGACGTCACCGAGGCCATGGCCCAGAGAGTCGAACAGCACACCCAGGCCATCAAGGCCGATCTGGCCCGGCTGGTGCAAGAAGAC
>JASFOZ010000269.1:0-6175 GCA_050116255.1 Desulfarculaceae bacterium | reverse complement strand
AAGTACCCCTATTACGATAAATTCACTATTCCAGCAGGTACTTACAAAGGAGTTGACAAGGACATTAAAACCTTGACCTCCCCGGCGACTTTCAGCTGTTCCGCCGATGTTCCGGAAGAAGTAGTCTACCAAGTTGTCAAAGCCATTCATGCCAAGATGCCCTGGCTGATCGAGAATATTCACAAGAGCTTCAAGCGGTGGAATTTCGATCCCAGCATCTCACGTCTGGCGCCCCTGCACCCTGGAGCGGTTAAGTTTTACAAGGAACTGGGCAAGATGTAGCTAATCAGGAACCCGCCGCTGTTTAATAGTCGGCACCGCGTAAATCAAACGAGTTAAATCCATCCCGGCCGATTGTATTGGCCGGGATGGTACACCAGGAGTGCATTTTTAACCGGGAAAGACGGCGGCTATTCCAGCCAAGGTTTTTTATCAAGGAAAGCGCAAAAAGCGTTGCCGGACAAAATCTCAGCATATGGCCGTTTGATCTGGCTGATCATCCTGCTGCTTGTCTCCCCAATCTGTGCAGGCAGTACAGCACACGCCGGCATGTGCCTGGAACTCAGGAACCTGAGTAAAAACCGAACCATTAGCTGCTGGCCCATTGAGCCTGGTGAACGATTCAGTTTTATGTACGTTCACTCGGTTCAAAAAACCCCGGTTTTTGAAGACTATGTGCTCGACCAAAAAGGCCAGGTCTTGCTGGTGGAGACCAGGGTGCAATCTTTTGGCTATGGGATGCCCAAACCTAAGCAAGGTGATGATTACGAACTGATAGACGGCTTTTTCGTTATTCGATTTAAAGACCGTCAGTTGGGCAGACTATTAATCAGGGTTAATTTTGTGAGGGTGATGACAATTAGCTTAAGGGATAAAAGCCTGGATTTACGTGACGTCGGTCAGGGAGGCGACCTAATCCAGATTCAAGGACTTACAGCAAGATGAATGAACCCCAACCATGGAATGTGTGACGCCATGAGCAAAAACCAAGCCCCTAAGAAAGAAAGCAGCGGAAAGCGGCGCATTCTGACCGGTGTGAGCAGCCACGTGGTTTTGTCCGTGGCTGCAGCTCTGTCTTTGTTCCAGGTCTACTTCAGCACCATCGGCATGCTGGATAATGTCAGCTTCAGGGCAGGGCATTTGATCTTGGCTATGATTGTCGTGTTCGGGGTTTATCCGGCCCGCAAAACTTCCCCCAAAAACCGGGTGAGCCTGGTGGATATCGTGTTGAGCATACTGGCTGTGGTCGTAGGCGTCTATATGATAGACCAGTATCCGGATATGGTCATGCGCCAAGGCGACCCCACCCCATGGGATATCTATCTGGGCATCATTGCCACTGCTTTGGTATTAGAGGCTGCCCGGCGCTGCACCGGCCTGGCGCTCCCCTTGGTAGCCATCGGCTTTTTGCTCTACACTTACTTCGGCCCTTATTTTCCTGGCGATCTGGCCCATGTTGGTTTTGATGTGAACCGCCTCTTTGGCCAGCTTTACACCACCACCGAGGGTATTTACGGACTGCCCCTTGGGGTGATGGTCAACTATGTGTTCCTGTTCATATTATTTGCGGGGTTCTTGCACCGTTCCGGTGCGGGTGATTACTTCATCCGCTTGTCCCACGCCATAGCGGGCCGCTTCAAGGGCGGTCCCGCCAAGACCGCGGTGGTGGCTTCCAGCATGATGGCAACCATCACCGGTTCTTCCACTGCCAATGTGGTCTCAACCGGGGCCTTCACCATTCCTCTTATGAAGAGAGTTGGCTATAGGCCCGAGACCGCGGGCGGCATTGAGGTGGCAGCCAGCGTGGGCGGCCAACTCACCCCTCCCATTATGGGGGCGGGTGCCTTCATCATGGCCGAATGGACCGGCACTCCCTATATAGAGATCATTGCTATGGCCGCCATCCCCGCTTTGATCTATTACCTGTCGGTGGGTTTCTACGTGCATATCCTGGCCACCAAAATGGGGCTCAAGCCCATGCCCAGTGAGGAGATCCCTCCCTTCTGGCCGACCTTTTTGGAAGGTTGCCACCTGTTCGTCCCGCTGGTCGTTTTAATGGGTATGTTGATCATGGGCTACACTCCCATGACCTCGGTGATCTATGCCATGGGGGCCCTGGTTATTTCGGCAAACCTGCGCAAGTCAACCCGTATGGGCTGGCGCACCGTGCTTGAGGCCCTGCAGGGAGGAGCGGTCAACGCGGTTTTGGTCACCGCCTCGCTGGCCTGTGCGGGCATCTTGATGTGCACCATCGGCCTGACCGGAGTGGGGCTCAAATTTTCGTCCATCGTGCTGGAGTTTTCCGGCGGCAACATACTGCTGGCTCTGGCCTTGGTAGCCTTTGCTTCCTTGTTCCTTGGCATGGAGCTGCCGATCACCGCAGCCTACATCACCTGCGCGGTGCTGGCCGTCCCGGCGCTCAAATCCCTGGGCGTTCCATTACTGGCCGCACATATGATCGTGTTCTGGTTCTCCATGGATTCAACCATCACCCCGCCGGTCTGCATCTCGGCTTACGCCGCCTCGGGCATCTCCGGAGGGCATCCGCTTAAAACCGGCTTTGCCTCTTGGAAGATGGCCAAGGCTCTGTACATCCTGCCGGTTTTGTTCGCCTATACTGCCATTCTTACCGGCAGCATCACAGAGATCCTCATGGTGGCCATACCAGGCTGTTTGGGCATCTTCGCGCTGACCGTGGCATGGGAAGGCTTTTTCATGCGGAGCACCATGCTGTTTGAGCGGCTGCTTATGGTGGCAGCCATGATCGCCTGCTTGTACCCCTATCCCGCAGCCAACTGGATCGGGGTGGCAATTTTTGCCGCCGTGACGGTCAGCCAAAAGCTGCTGAAGAGAGAAAAGGCCGCTTCTGTTGCGGCCTAAGGGTCATCATGATGCTTCGTGAAGAAATAGCGGTTTGGGTGGCTGATTTTAGCCACGAGACCTTGCCTCCCGGAACCAGGACGCGGGTCCAGGACTGCATGCTGGATCTTTTGGGCGTGGCTTTAGGGGGGCATGCCGTGGGCATAGCCCCCATGGCCCGCAGTCTGATGCTGGAGCAGGGCGGCACGCCCCAGGCCACGGTTTGGGGCCTTGCTGAGCGGCTCCCCGCTCCCCAGGCGGCCATGGTCAATGCCATTCAGGCCCATACCTTGGATATGGACGATGGCCACCGCTTTGCCAACGCGCACCCGGGAGTGGCTGTCATCCCGGCTGCTATTGCCATTGCGGAATATCTGGAGGCTGGTTTTGAAGACTTGATGCTGGGCATACTCGCCGGCTATGAGGTCTTGATCCGGCTGGGTACGGCGGTGAGCCCAGGGCACCTGCTGAAGGGCTTTCACACCACATCTACCTTGGGGCCCTTTGCCGCCGCGGCGGCGGCGTGCAAAATCATGGGCCTTGGCGTCAAACAGACGGCCCAGGCCCTGTCTTTGGCGGGATTGCAAAGCGCCGGCCTGTTGGAGGCCCTGAGCAGCGGCCAGATGAGTAAGCCCTTCCAGGTTGGCAAAGCCGTGCAATCCGGCATATTGGCCGCGCTTTTGGCGGCCCGGGGTGCAGAGGGTCCCCAAGAGGTGTTTGAAGGGCAGAAAGGCTTTTTCAGCGCCTTTACCGACGGGGTCAAGCCCGAGACCGTGTGGCCTGCCGACAAACGGGAACTGGCCATAAACACCTCATATTTTAAAAGACACGCCGCCTGCAGGCATATCCATTCAACCCTGGATGCGCTTTCTTTGCTGGTCAGGGAGCATGGCATAAGCGCGCAGGAAGTTGAGCAGGTGGGGGTGGACACTTATTCCATAGCCAACCTCCTGGCCGGTCAGCATACCGGTGATTGCTCGGGCATTGCGGCAAAGTTCAGCATACCGGTCTCTGTGGGGCTCCTATTGGCCAAGGGGCAAAGCGGCCCGGAGGCATACCAGGATCAGGCTGTGGCCGATCCTATGGTTCAGAGCCTGGCGGACAGAGTTTGCATAACGGTTAATCCGGAACGTGACCTGACCTATCCAAGCCAACGCAGCTCCACAGTGAGCCTGACCGCCAGAGGACGAACCTTCACTCAAGAGGTATTGGTGCCCCGGGGCGACCCGGAGAACCCATTTAGCAGACAAGAATTGATTGATAAATTCCGTGGCAATGCGGAGAAGGTGCTGTCCTCAGAGCAGGCCGAAACCGCTGCCGAGAAAATCTTGAACTGGGAACAGCAGTCTCTTGGCCAAATGGTCAAGGCGCTCTGCCCATAGTCCCATAAAGGATAGCAACCATGGCCTACCCAGCCATTATGGAGCCGGCAAAGCAAAAGGTCGAAGAATCCCGAAACTGGAGGGCGGAAAATCCCCATCCAGAGATGGATCTTGACACCAAGGCCAAACTTCTGGAGGAATTCCATCCGGATTTCAATTTGAGCGTAAAACGTGAATTGAAAATCGGCGTGAGCAAGGGAAGCCTGGCTCCCCAGGAGATTGCCGATTATCTGGAGGCGCCCAGCCGTTTGGACTCGGCCAGCATTGATCTTTCCAAGCCAAATTATGAGACCGAAATATTGGTGATCGGCAGCGGCGGAGGGGGGCTGTCCGCAGCGCTCAGCGCCAAAGAAGGCGGGGCCCAGGTTCTCCTGGCCACCAAGCTGCGCATGGGCGATTCCAACACCATCATGGCCGAAGGAGGCATCAACGCAGCCACCCGGCCGGAGGACTCGCCAGCCATCCATTATGTTGACACCCTAGTGGGCGGCCGGGGCACCAATATCCCCGAGCTGGTGGAGGCCCTGGTCTTTGACGCACCCTTTATCTTGGATTGGCTGACCAAGCTGGGGGTCAACTTTGACCGCCAGGCCGACGGCTCCTATTTCAGCCACCGCCCGGGGGGGCATTCCCGCCGCCGCTCTCATTCGGTGATGGACCTTACCGGTCTGGAGATCATGCGGGTTCTGGGCGACGAGGTGCGGAATCAGGGCATCTCTATCCTGGAGTTCAGCCCGGCGGTTGAGTTGCTGCTCGATGAAAACGGGGCCTGTGCCGGGGCGGTGCTCTGGGATTACGACACCAATACCTACACCGTGGTCAAGGCCCAAAAGACCATCCTGGCCACCGGCGGCATGGGACGGCTGCATCCCTTGGGCTTCCCCACCTCCAACCACTATGGAGCCACTGCCGATGGCCTGATCATGGGCTACCGGGCCGGAGCCGAGCTGCTTTACGTGGAGTCGGTGCAATACCATCCCACGGGAACGGCTTGGCCCGAACAGATGCTGGGTTTGCTCATTTCCGAGGCCCTGCGCGCCCAAGGCGCACAGGTGGTGAACCGGGACGGCGAGCTATTCGCAGCCTCCCTGGAGACCCGGGATGCCTTGGCTGCGGCCATAATCCGCGAATGCGGCGCCCGGGACAAAGGCGTGGTCACCCCCACCGGCATGAAAGGGGTATGGCTGGACACTCCCTTGATCGATCAGATTTGCGGACCGGGCACCTTCCAACACAGATTCGCCGGCATTCGCAGCCGCTTTCTAAAGCACGGCATCGATCCGGTGGATGAACCCATTTTAGTCTACCCCACCCAGCACTACCAGAACGGCGGGCTGAAGATCGACCGCCAGGGGCAAACCACGGTGACGAACCTCTATGGGGTGGGCGAGGTCTCCGGCGGAGTGCACGGCCACAACCGCCTGGGAGCCAATTCTTTGCTGGACATTTTTGTATTCGGTCGGCGGGCGGGCGAACATGCTGCAGCCAACCTAAACGGCGCCGGCCCTGCCGGGCTGAGTCTGGCGCACGTCCAGGCCTATCATGCGGAATTGGTACAGGCGGGAATTCGATCAGATCTGCGGTCTCCGCTTTTACTGCCCGATTACCGCTATGAAAAGGCGCTCACCATTGTACGGCACGTTGACGAGCAAGGTTAGGTGAAACCATGTCAGAGAACAAAGACGTAATAGAGCTGATCCCCATATATGTAATGGGTAAGCGCTATGAGGTGCCCCGGGGCCTGACCATCATGAAGGCCTTGGAGTATTCCGGCTACAGCCTGAAACGAGGCTGCGGATGCCGGGGCGGGGTGTGCGGCGCCTGCGTGACCATCTATCGCCGGGCGGATGAATACAAGCTGCAAATAGGTTTGGCCTGCCAGACCGTGGCCGAGCCTGACATATACCTGATGCAGCTTCCCTATGTTCCGGCCC
>JASFOZ010000268.1:0-6192 GCA_050116255.1 Desulfarculaceae bacterium | reverse complement strand
TGGCGGCCGCCCCCGGGAAAGGCTTACCTTTGGTCACTTGACTGTCTCGCCCCAGGGAGACCGGGTCGCCTTCACCTGCACCAGTCTCAGGTTTAAGGGCCTCTTCCTCATGAACACCTCGGGCAAGGTTTTGAAGTGGCTTTGTAAAGGAGATGATCACTTGTATATGGGCGATCCGGTCTTCTCCCCGGATGGCCGGCAGGTGGCATTCTTTGCCAGCACGAGAGACACCTATTGGAACCTATATCTAATGGATCTGGGCAGCGGCGCGGTCAGGCGCCTGACCTTCACCCCTTATCTTGATTCAAACCCGGCCTTTTCCTCTGACGGCAAACGGCTGTATTTTGTCCGCCATAAAAATGTATACCGAGGTGACGGGGTTTTATTCGATAGAGGGGATATTTATAACCTGGACCTGGGCAGCGGCGCTGAGCACCGGGTGACCCATCAAGAACACACAAGCCTTAGAACTTTGCATATTTTGCCTGACGGCAAATCCGCCATCGTCAAACTCAAGACTACCGAATACCGGAAGCAAGGCCAGTCCCTGTGGAAGGTCAACCTGGACCAGCCGCAGCAGATGCAGCCGGTCAACCTGGGCTTGAGCGACTTTTCCGAAGATCCCAGAACCGAGGGAAGTGATTTTGTAGATGATAAAAATGCAAAATACGGGTTCCGCATAGACAACTTCAAATTTATCGAAATTGAAAATCCTGCCCTGAGCCGGGACGGCCGCTATTTGGCCTTCACCTGGTCCAATCCCGAGGTCCCATCAAGCCTGGCCTCTTATCAACTTTATGTCACTGACCTGCAAGAAAACGAGACCAATAAAATCACCAACATGAAGTATGGCGCCTATGTAAAAAGCATCTCCCCCAAAGGCAACCAGATATGGTTCGCAACCCTACGCAGCCACCTGGATTTCGGCGAGGCCTTTTTTAGGCACAGCCATCTGTGGAGGATCAACCGCGACGGAACCGGCCTGACCCACCTTTCCCTGGACTTCAGGGGGGTGGCCGATCAAAAGCCCCTATTCAGCCGCAAGGAATATGAAAAGCTCGACCCCAAGGGAAAGATCCCGGAAAAGATAAAGGAGGACCTGCCGTGAATGCGCAACTTCAGCAGTTGGAGAGGCAGTTCACCGGCTTTATAGAGGCGCGCATCAAGGAGCAGTGGCTGCTCCTGGAGCAGGTGTGGGAGCCCAAGATCACCAACGAACTCACCAACATGGCCGAGCTTTGCCAGCAGGCCCTGGCCCGGCTTGTGAAAACCCAGGGCCGGCTGGAGGGCGTTATCAGCGGGGCCGCCTGGCAGGGCCGCTTCATCCGGGCCTGCGACGGGATCGTTCAGGATCAGCTTAAAAAGGCCAAGGCCCATTTATTGGATTTGGTTCTGCAGGAAGCCCAGGGCATCGGCGAGATCCTTACGGTCAACGGCCTGGCCGGCAGGGTGCCCAGGCCTGACCTGGCCGCCCTGGAGACGGCGCCCTGGGCCGACCGCCTGGCCGGTGGCGCCGCCCTGGAGCAGTCGGTACGTAAGAGTTATACGATGTATGTACGAAGGGTGCTCGCCAGCCTGGATGAAATCCAGGATCCCCGGATATCCCATCAGCAGCTAAAGGCCCGGCTGGAACCTATTAAAATCTGGTGGCAAAATCATCTGCACACCATCGGGGTGACAATGGTTAACGCAGTGTTTTCCCGCACCCAGCAGGCGGTGCAAGACCATCTCTGAGCAAAAAGCTCCAGCCCCCTTTCCTCGTATAGCCAGCTATCTGTATTTTTATCAACAATTTATATATTTTATATTCAATTCAGATTTCTCTGACCTTGGCCCAAGCCAGATGGAGCCGCCTGGTACAGCTTAAGGCCCTGATCCACAACCTTAAAGCTTTAACTTCAGGAACGTGTGTTCATTGAAAAGGATAACCATTTGTTAATGCTGGAAAATAATCTAAGAGAATCCGGCGCCATGCGCAGAACATAAAAATACAGCCATCAAACCAAGCAAAGGGTCACTCATGAGTCCGCCGTCTGCTGGGGAGGATATGACTTATTGAAAAACTACGCTTAATCCGGGCAAATTGGACTCACCGGGTTGTCAAGCCTTCACCAGGCAGGTTAATATAAGCCAAAATTTTCGCATGAGCGCAATTAAAGTATTTCTGTAACCGCTAACTCATATGCCGCCTCACGGCTGGGCGGCGTCAGGTGCCTCACGGCTGGGTGCCTATGCGGCGAACAGTCGTGCTGGTACTAATACAAAAAACCATATCTCCTACCGCTGAATCGGTTGTTCAAGCCCTGGGCACGGCCCGCATAAGGGTGGAATGCAGCCTTTCGGGCACTCCCATGCCTGAGGAAGTGCCTGGCTCCGAAGACTTTATTCTATGGGACCTTAGCGGGTTCGAGCCCTCAGAGTCCCAGGAAGTGGCCCAGGAACTGGCCAAGCGTCAATGTGGGCTGCTGGTGTTGGCCCCGTGCTTGGACCAGACATGTCAAGCAGTCACCCGGCAAGCCCAGGCCATGGGCCTGGTGATGGCTCCGCCCCAGCCCGGCTCTTTGGCTCAAGCCTTGGATTTAGCCCAAACCACCTTCGCCCGCATAGTCAAACTTAGGATGGAGCGTGACCGGCTCAGGCAGGAGTTTGCCGACCGCCTGCTCATTGATGAAGCCAAACGGCTGCTCATGAGGCAAAAGAGATTGACCGAAGCTGAAGCCTTAAGGCGCATGCAGAGGTTCAGCCGCGACACCAACCAGAAACTGGCCCTGGTGGCCAAAAGAATCCTAGCTGGATATCAGATTCTGGGCGGCAATCAGAGCCGGTCCTAGAGGCTTGGGGATGGCGGCCCGCCTTTAGCGGCTCAACTGATCGGTTATTTCCTTGAATTTAATCAGGGATTCCTCCGGGGCCCGGCAAAAATTGATAGGGCCGCCCAGGTGGGTATAGGTGCCATCCAAGATTCGCAAGGAACCTCCGCATTCACAAGTGCGCTCCACATAATCCTTAATATGATAGGTATTGTCTTTTATGAGCACGCTGGAAAGCTCGACCTTTCCGCATTTATCGCACACCGCCGGTATCTGAGGCATAATAGTCTACCTTTCTTGTAGTTTATATTAATTAAGATAACCATCCGCTGCGGGAGCGCAAGGCGGCGGGGATGAGTCCGGCGGTCTTACTCGGCCCAGTCGGGCACCACAATGTAGGTGCCCGCAAGATACACCTCAAACAAGGTATTGCGGCGCTGTTTTTTATAGAGGATGCGGTAGGGGGGAGTGGCTTTGGGGTCTTTGATCAAGTAGGCGAAAACATTTCCCTTGTGGCTGTAGCGCCAGATGATGGCCCCCTGGGGGTTGCTGAACTTTTCAGCCTGGACCCTGAGCCCTTCGTTGAGCAGAGTAACCTTCCTCTGCAGGGTCAACCCGCTCAGGGGCGGCTCTTTCTCCCGGCCAATGCCGTCTGCATCAGAGGCAAAGGCCTCACCTTTGAAACCGGAAAGGGCCGGGCCCGAAGCCAGCAGAACCGCCGTCAAAGCCAAGGCCAAGAAAATGCTTTTTGCCATAAGAATCGCCTGTTGCTTGCGACTTAAGTCTACCATATGCCCTGGGTAAGTCATCTTGGTGGGGCAGTCGGCCCAGGCAGCCGCCGGTTTGTGAAGGGTTCTGATCTCAGGAGCCGCCTTGCGGGCCCGGCGGAAAAAGCCTTTTATATTACCTGGCCGGCCGGGCCTCCTTGACAAAAGGCGTTAAGGCCTCCGTCTGGAGGAGACGGTCCTATGCCTTTTCCAGGTAAGGATTTACGGTCAAGACCGGCACTGGCGAGCGCCTGACGATCCGCCGGGCCACCGATCCCAGCACTACCTCTGTAATACCCTGACGGCCGTGGGTGCCCATCACCACCATATCCACCGCATTTTTATCAATATATTCAAGGATTTTATCGGCAGGCTCTCCGGTCACCACCGATTCCCTGGCCTGGGGAAGAAACTGGTTGCGGAACTCGGCCAGGCGCTTGCGGGCTAGATTCAACACCTCCATGTCGCTGATGATCATATCCTTGGATATTTGGTAAAGGTCTGAAAGGTGCTGGGTGCTGGGGACCACATGCAGCATATGAACCAAGGCCCCGAACTTTTCGGCCCGATAGGCCACAAAGGGAACGATCTCCTCTGTGACCTTGGCAATCTCCACTGGAAATAAAATCACCTTCACATCCGTAGCGCTCATTGCCGTTCCTCCCTTAAGCTTTGGAAACCAACCTGATCTTTTCCGCCCCGGGCCGCCAAGGGCGGTTTTTCTTTATCCTTTTGGGGGCAAGGGCTTTAGTGTAGTCCGGCTGCATACCCCAGTCAACCGGCCTGTAGATACAGAAGTCTTCCCCGGGAATAGTCACCCCGGCCCCGGCCTTGACCGCAGGGTGCCCAGGGCTTATGCTGCCGTGAGGGAGCAGTTTCAATTGAACGCTGAAACCACCAGCCAGCCTCAGGAATGCTTCGGCGATTTGGATAGGGTTTTCCCCAAGGGACCAGGAGGGGTGCGGGTGGTTCCGGTGAGCTGTTGGGCCTGCCCCCAGCGGGTGCCTTGCCTTAGAGAGGCCGTTACCAAGGCGGAAAACAAAAAAGCCCTAAACCAAGAGCTGGCTTCGCGCCAAGAACAGGCTCAAGGCGGCCTGACCGGTTTCATAAGGCGCTGGTCCCGGCTTAAATCCCAAAGCCGCAAAGAGGAGGCCTGATGACCCGCTATTGCCCTTTTTGCGGGACCCAGATAGATGAAGATTCCCGCCCGGGCGGCCTGCCCGGCACGGTTCAATGCCCCACCTGTTCCCAGGAAGTGGATAGTTCTCAACCCGCTCCGGCGCCGCCTCCTTTGCCGCAGGCCCCGGCCAGAGCTTCCCAGGCCCCGGCTTGGGAGGGTGAAGGCGGATTCTTTTCCCGCATCTGGGCCACGATCTGGCAAGTGCTTTTGCACCCGGTGATGACCTTCACCGCCCCGGGAAGGGCCGAATTGACCTGGCCCCTGAGCTTTGGCCTGATTCTGGGCACCTTGGGCGGTGCTGCCCAGGCCTTTTGGGACCGGGCCCTGGGCTGGGAAACCTTTGCCACTGGCGACGGTTTTTGGTGGATCATAGTACAACCCCTGAGGGTGCTGTTTTCCCTGTTCATAGCAAGCGCCATTGTCCATTTCATGCTCTGGATATTGCGCGGCGCCCATAAGGGCTTTAGCCAAACCTTCCGGGTGTTGGGATATGCCCAGGCCGCCGGCATCTTCCTGCTGGTTCCGGGTTTGGGTCTGCTGCTGAATTTTGTATGGGGCCTGGTGGTGGTCATCGGCGGTTTGGCCGCTGCGCAAGACACCACCAGGTGGCGGGTCTTCTGGGCTATGTTTTTGCCCTTCCTGTTCATGTTGGTTATCGCCATCCTGGTCACGCTGGCTGTGGGCCTAGGCCTTATTTTAGGGCTGCTCAAGGAGGCGGGCCGCCAAGGCCTGCTGCCGCTATGAACCAAGAGGCACCGGCTCCACCAGAGCTTGAGGCTCCGGCCTGGGAGAGTGACGGGCCTTACCTCTGGCGCCTTTGGCAAACCACTCTGCAGGTGATAATGAGGCCCGGGGCTTTCTTCCGGGCGCGGAGGAGGCCGGGCCTGGTGCTGCCGCTCACCTACGGCCTGGCCGCCGGCACCATCGGCTTCTTGGCCCAGCAGGTATGGGCCCTTCTGCTATCGCCCCCAGGGTATAACTCCCAAAGCAGTTCCTGGATGATAATTTTTTCTCCTCTATTGGTATTGGCATCCATATTAATGGTTGGGGGGCTTTTGCACCTGGCGGTAAAAATCACCGGCCCGGACAACCAGGGCTTTGAAGCCACCTTCCGGGTGGTGGCCTACAGCCAGGCCACCCGCCTCATCTGCCTGTTGCCGGTGGTGGGCATCTGGATCAGCACCATCTGGGGGTTGGTGGTCACGGTGGTGGGCCTGGGGGCGGTCCACGGCCAGGGTATTGGCCGGTCCATCTTGGCCTTTGCCATATTCCTGGCCATCATGGTCACGGCGGTGTTCATAATCGCCTACATGTTCGGATTCGTGCAGGGGGCATAGGCCAGGCGGCAGCCCTGGGAATACCCGCATGCGACTGCGCCGCCGGGATTATCTTATTTTCCGTGTAACACTTTTTAATTCAAATGGTTCTTCCAAAG
>JASFOZ010000267.1:0-6207 GCA_050116255.1 Desulfarculaceae bacterium | reverse complement strand
TGGCTGGACCTTATGGATTCCGAGGATCAGCTAAAGACCAGCCTGCTGCCCAACCTGAACCTGGAGCCCTTGGAAGAGAAAAAGACCGCTGAGCTCCTTTCCATAGGCCAGGTCTTGGTTGCAGCCTGGGCCGAGTTGCAGGGCCTGGAACATTGGCGCGGGTTGGAGTCCAATTATTTTCTGCCCCGGATCAACTCGGCGGTGCGTTTCCTGGCCCAAAACCTGAGGGGTTCCCAGGAAGGCCTGGCGGTGTTGGATGCCCACCTGAAGAAGTTGCAGGCGGCCTTTGAGGCTGTGGGCCTCTGGTATGCGGCCCAGGCCGCTGAGCTGGCGCAAAAGGTAAAAGAAAAGGCAGCAGCCTGCGACCGAGATTGGGCCCAGGCGCCCAACCTGAGTCAGATGGCTATCAGGGCGGTGCGCTCCACCTTGGGGGTGGGATCGGTGTTGGTGGGTATGCGCAGGCAGGCATATGTGGATGACGTACTCCAAGAGCTGAGCAGGCGCCTGGAAGCAAAGCCCAGAAACGAGTCCTGGCAATGCCTGCAGCAGGCCTTGGATTTTTTGTAAATCTAGGCTTACTTGCGGGCGCAGACCACAATAATATCGCCTGATCTTTCTTTAAAACGGCCCCCTTGGAATCCGGGGTAAAGCTCTATGCTGGAGAAGCGGCCGAGCCATTCCTGAAGGTCCGGGATGTCAAGCACCCTGACCCTGGTGCGCAGCTCCTGATACTCATGCAGGCGCAGCTCATAGAGACCCGAGCCCACCAGGCGGCAGCTGATCCTATTGGTAAAAGGGGTCCAGGTGGAACCCTTGCCCGGTTTGGGAAAGGTGCTGGGGTGGGGGATCTCCACTACAAACTGGCCGCCCGATTTGAGCACCCGGTGCACCTCTTGGGCCATTGCCTTCAGGGCCTTGGGATCGATCAGGTGAATCACGGTGGCGTGCAGGCTTATGGCGGTATGGAAAACTTGCCCGCCAAAGGGAAGGCCCAGGCCGGCATCCGCCCTTACCAGAGGGGCCCAGGACTGGGCTTTTTGGGCCAGGCTTAGCATTTTAGGCGCACAATCAAGGCCCACGGGCTTAAAACCGGCGTCTTTTAAGGGCTTGAACATCCTTCCGGTCCCGCAACCAATGTCCAGGACCAGGCCCGGCTGGCAGTTCCGGGCCAGCCAGGCGGTCTGTTGAAAGGTGAAGGCCTGGGGGTGGGCGAATTTTTGGTTATAGACCTCAGCCACCCGGTCGTAAAAGTCCCTTGCCTCTGGGAGCAGAGGACCCAAGTCACCGGGGGGCATGGCTATAGAGCCGGTCGCTTTAGGTGAAAGTCTGTGGCCTGTTGATAGGCATGGCCCACCTGGAAAAGGGTCTCTTCCCCGAAATGGGGGGCCATTATCTGCAGGCCGATGGGGCGGCCCTTGCTGGAGAGGCCGCAGGGCAGGCTCATGCCGGGTATACCGGCCAGGTTGGCGGGCAGGGTGAAGACATCGGTAAGGTACATCTGCAAGGGGTCATCCAGCTTCTGGCCCAGGTCAAAGGCCGGGGTGGGGGCGATGGGGGAGACGATGGCGTCCACCTGGTCAAAGGCCTGCTTAAAGTCGTTCTTCAGCAGGGTGCGCACCTGGCTGGCCTTGCCGTAATAGGCGTCATAATACCCGGCGCTCAGGGCGTAGGTGCCGAGCATGACTCTGCGGATGACCTCCTCGCCGAAACCCTGACTGCGGGTGCTTAGATACATATCCATTAAATCAGTGTTTTGGGAGCGCTGACTGAAGCCGTACTTGACTCCGTCATAGCGGGCCAGGTTGCTGGAACACTCCGCCGGGGCGATGATGTAATACACGGCCAGGGCGTGGTCGGTGTGGGGCAGGCTCACCTCCACGGTCTTTGCCCCCAGGGAAGTGAGAAGTTGGATGGCATCCCTGACCGCCTTTTCCACTTCCGGGTCAATGCCCTCGCTGAAGTATTCCCGGGGCACTCCCAGTTTGAGCCCTTTTACGCCCCGGTCCAGGGCGGCGCTGTAGTCCGGAACCGGCTGAGGGGCGCAGGTGGAGTCCTGGGGATCATGGCCTGCGATCACCTGAAGCACCTGGGCGGCGTCGGCCACGGTGCGGGTGATGGGTCCGGCCTGGTCCAGGGAGCTGGCAAAGGCCACCAGGCCCAGGCGGGAGACGCGGCCATAGGTGGGCTTCAGGCCCACCACCCCGCAATGGGAGGCAGGCTGGCGCACCGAGCCTCCGGTGTCAGTGCCCACGGCGTAGATGCTTAAACCGGCAGCCACGCTGGCCGCGGAGCCGCCTGAGGAGCCGCCGGGTATGGCGGCCAGGTCCCAGGGGTTTTTGGTGGGCCCATAGGCTGAATGCTCGGTGGAGCTGCCCATGGCGAACTCATCCATATTATGCTTGCCCAAGAGCACTAAACCCGCCTCTTTCAGGCGTTTCACCAAGGTGGCGTCATAGGGCGGGACAAAGTTCTCCAGGATTTTGGAGCCGCAGGTGGTGGTGACGCCCTTGGTGCAGAGCACGTCCTTGATGCCCGCGGGGATGCCGGTGAGGGGGCCGGCCTCACCTTGGGCTAGTAGCTGGTCCGCGGACCGGGCCTGCTCCAGGGCCATGTCTGCGGTCACGGTTAGGTAGGCGTGTATTTTTGGGTCAGTGGCTTCAATACGCTTTAGGAGAGCCCGGGTAAGTTCCTCTGAGGATACCTCCCGTTTACGCAAAAGCTCTCCGGCCTGGCTGAGGGTCAGTTCAATAGTATCCATGGCAGACTCGCTAGATCACCCGGGGCACGATGAAGCTTTCACCGTCCGATTCCGGGGCGTTGCTCAGTGACGATTCCCTTTCCAAAGAAGAGGTCGCCTTGTCTTCACGCAGGGCGCCGGTGAGGTCCAGGGCATGGGAAGAGGGAGGCACGCCGTCCGTATTTAGCTCATTCAGTTTCTGCATGGCATCGAGGATATCATTGAGCTGTCCCGTGAACTTTTCGATCTGGTCTTCTCTAAGGTTGAGACGGGCCAGCCGGGCAACGTGAGTCACTTCCTGGCGGGATATGGTCATGTCGGTCCTCCCTTTTGAGCCGGACGGGCGCGAGGTTTCTGTTTAACATCTGCCAATGCGGTTGGCAAGCTTAGGGCCCTGGAGCCGGGTCTCATAGCCGCATGGGTTTACAGGGAAACGGTGGGGGTCAGCCCAAATCCCAGTTCTGCATGGCCAGGTCCAAAGCCGCCAACAGGCTGTGGGGCTGCTGAGCCTTTTGGCAATCCTGCCGCAATTCCCAGGCCTTTTGGGTATTGCCGATCAATGACTCCAAACAGGCCACCAGGGACCGCCCCACGGCAGGGGGATTGTACCCCCCCTCCAGGGTTAGCACCACCCTGCCCGGGCAAAACTCCTCAGCTATCTCGGCCACTATCCCGGCCAGGACTCCATACCCTTGGTCGCTAATGAGCATACCCCCCAGGGGGTCTTCGGCATGGCCATCAAACCCGGCTGAGACCAGGATGAATTGGGGCTTGTAGAGCTTGGCCAAGGGTATGAGCAGGTCCTCAAACACCCGCACATACTCGCCGTCACCCATGCCCCCGGGCAGGGGTATGTTGACGTTATAGCCTTGGCCCTCACCCGCGCCTATGGCATTGACCGGTCCGGAGCCGGGGTAAAAGGGCCATTGGTGGGTGGAGAAAAACAGCACCCGGGGGTCCTCGAAGAAGATGTCTTCAGTGCCGTTTCCGTGGTGCACATCCCAATCCACAATAAGGACCCGCTCCAGGTCACGGGCCTCCAGAAGATGAGAGGTGGCGGCGGCGATATTGTTGAAAAGGCAAAAACCCATGGCCCGGTTGGCGGTGGCGTGGTGCCCGGGCGGCCGCACCAAGGCGGCGCCGTTTTTCACCTTGCCCTCCAGGGCGGCGTCACACAGGCTGATCAGGGAGCCCGCTGCCAATAGGGCCACCTCATAAGAACGCGGCGAGGCGGTGGTGTCAGGGTCCAGGGCAACCCGGCGGCCTTTACAGGATGCCACCCGCTGCACATGGCTGCTCTGGTGCACCCGGATCAGCTCCTCTTCAGTGGCCGGGCGCAGGGGAAGGGTTTGAATCTGGCCGTTGCCGGGCCAGGACTTGAGGGCTTGGTCAATAGCCACCAGACGCTGGGGCGATTCAGGATGAAAGGCTCCGGCGTCGTGTTCCTGGAAGATGGGATCGCGGACCAGTCCTATGGCCATGGGCCGCCTTTCTTAATGCAAATCATACTCAATCATCTAGCAATCATCAGGATTGGTTCTTAGGGGACCCGCTCGCCGGCTTTGATGGAATTTTTTTCTTCTTGGGGAATAAAAGCACCCGGCCGTCATACATAACCCCGGTAAGATCATTGGGGTCGATCTTGGCCAGTTGGCCGAATATCTCGTTGAGGTTATAAACCACCACCTTTTTACCGGGTTCCAGGTGATCCAGATCCTTGGACATTTGCCGGGTCTTCAAATTATAGACGCCCACCATATGCTCGGCGAATTTGAGGACCTTTCCCACTCCCGAGGAAAAGCCCTGGGGAGAGGGCTGATCAGAATCAGCGGCCAGCTCCACGCCCTTGGTTCTCATGTATTCCTGGAGCAGCCGGAAATGGATGCCCCACAGGTTCTCCTTGGGCCGTACCACATGCACGCCCCAGGCGCTCACCTCGGGTTTACCCTTTTTGTCCAGGGGTTTTTCCAGCACATCGCCCCTTTGTCCCACCACCAGCTTGCGTTCCATCTCGGCCATGGGCACGACCTTGTCACCCACCTTGATGCTTTCATCGCTCAAGACCACGGCATCAAGGGATTTTTCCAGGCCATAAGGCTTCTTGCGGCGGGCCTGCTCCTGATCCTGGGTGGTCTGGGATCCGGCCGCCCCAGCCTGGGCAGGCTTTTGGCCTTCTGAAGCTGCGCCCGGGGCGGTTGCAGACGTGCCGGGGCCAAGGCTGACCACCTTTTTGCCGCCAGGGGCTGCCTTTTCAGAAGCCTGTTGCCCTGTTTTATCCGCAGACGTTTCCTTGGAGGCCGAGTCGGCCTTGGCCGCTTGCTGGGACTGCTCTTGGGTCATCTGCGGCGAGTCCTGGCCCCAAAACACGGCTATCAGCACCAAGGCGGTGCAGACCAAAAACAAGGCCAAAATCCAGGGCCAGCGGGAGCCGCCTCCCCGGCCAGATTGGGATTGCTTGCGCAGGGTCTTTTGCAGGGCCTTGTCCTCAGAAAGTTCATCCATATTTCACCTACCCACCCTCAGAAATGTCTCCAGCATATTTTAAGGTGTTCTGAGTCCATCTTGGGAGTGGCCAAACTCACCACCAGGGCCAGGATAAAGGAAATGGGCAGGGCTATGATATTGGGGTCCACGAACTGGAAGTGCCACCAGCCCGATCCCGGCGCGGCCAGTTGGGCCAGGCTGTTGACTCCATACATGGACTTGCACAGGCCCACGGCAGCGGCGTTTTGGGCGTTGACGAACAAAAGACACCAAAAGGACACGCAAAAACCCCCCACAACCGAAACGATGGCGCCGGCCTTGGTCATGCCCTTCCAATACAGGCCCAGGAAGTAGGCAGGCAGAAAGGCCGCCGCGCAAAGGCCGAAGAAAAAGGCGGTGGCCTGGGCGATGATGGGCGAGGGCGGGGCGCCGGGCTCCGGCTGCATAACCAAACCCCAGATCAGGGTCAGAACGATGGTGATGCCCACCCCGATCCTGGTGATGGTCACTTCGTTGCCGCCGGACACGCTGAAGCCGCGCTCATAGAAATCGCGGCCCAGGCTGGTCCCGCCCACATGGAACTGGCTGGACAGGGTGGACATGGAAGCGGCCAGCATGGCCAGCAAAAACAAGATGCCGAACCAGCCGGGCATGATCTCGGAGACGAACTTGGGGATGATTTTAGCCACGGTGCCGTCGGCGGCGGCTATGGCTATCTTGCCGGTTACGTTATAAAAAATCACATTGGAAAGGGCGCCGACCACAAAGGCGACGCCGGTCATGGCGATGATGAAGATACCGCCGAACAAAACCGCCCGGTGCAACTCCCGGTCGCTGCGCACGGTCATGAAACGGACCGCTAATTGGGGCTGGGCCAACACGCCGATGCCCACCCCATAGACGATGGTGGTGTAGATGACCAGCCACAAGGGGGAGCCGCCCTTGGCTCCCTGGGTCCAGCCCAACATGCCGCCGGCCTTTAGATT
>JASFOZ010000266.1:0-6281 GCA_050116255.1 Desulfarculaceae bacterium | reverse complement strand
GTTCTTAGTGAAACTCTCAACCAGAGGACGTTATGGAGTGCGGGCCCTGTGGGAATTAGCCCTTAGTCACCAAAAAGGCCCCATCACTCTAAACCATATAGCTAAACAGCAGGGAATATCAGCCAAATACCTGGAGCAGCTCTTAATTCCTTTAAAAGGTGCTGGCCTGGTAAGTAGTATTAGGGGAGCCCGGGGCGGTTACAAATTAACCAAAGACCCTGGAGAAATAACCCTTTACGACATTGTCAAGGTATTGGAAGGCCCCTTGGTTGTGGTTGATTGTGTGGACAATCCATCTTCCTGCACCCGCCAATCAGAGTGTGTGGTACGCGAGTTGTGGGACGAGATGACCCGTCAGCTGAAGGACTTCCTCTCATCAATTACCCTGGCCCATCTGATGACAAAAAAATCAAGCCTGCCCAGCAACGAAGACATGGCCGAGGTTTCCTGACTCCTTGAGCCTGGCGGGGAGCCCTAATCTCCTGCGCTTCGTTGGCCCTGGTCACTGAAAATCATAAAAATACCGCCCATTAGCGGCGTCAAGATCTAAGTTTATTTCATGAGCTTTTATGACAATGAATACCCGTTAGCAGGTATTGGAAATATAAACTTGCGCTTTTAGAGGCAGGGGGTTAATTTTACCCTGCTCCTGCTTATTACGTATGCCTATTTATTTTCACCCCTGGTGTCGGGGGTGAATCTGCCTTGCGAGATAACCCCGAGTTGGTCAGGCGGTTTTTTAAATGAAAATGAGTTCTTCCCGGAAAAGGCGCCGTAAGAGCGGCGCAGGCAAGTCACGCCTATCACGCAAGGCAATTGTCCGCGCCATGGAACGGGTAAACTTCATGGAGATAGTCAGGCGCCTTGCCCACTCATCCCGGGGCAAACCATGGCTGGATGGCTTTGCCGACCTTGCCCCGGCCTGGCCGAACCCGGATGAGCTGAATCAAACCGCAGTGGAATTGACCCTCTCTCAACTCCAGGCTGACCAAGTGCCGGCAACCCGGGAGGAAATCGAACATCTCGTAGAAGGCATCACCTGCAAGTATGACCATGAACGTTACCTGTGGGGTATGGCCGCAGTCACGGCCTTGATGGAAACCTTGTTTGAGCAGCATGATGCCGCCCGCCCATTCACCTCTCCAGATGGGCGCGAACTTTTGCATTTGGATCTTCTCAAGCAGTACCGCCAACAAGGCCTGGGCGTAGCCTATCTGGTCAACCATTCTTCTCATCTGGACGAGTTCTTGTTGGTATGCCAATTGGCTAACCTAGACGTGGGGCTGCCCTTGTTCGCCGCCGGCGCCAACATGATGGCTATCGAAAGTTTGTCCAAGGTCCTCAAGCTGGGCTCCTATGTGGTGCAGCGCCGGGGGGCCAGCAAAAAAAACCTCGCCGCTTTGTTCAATTACTGCCAGGCCATATCAGAGACCGGCGGCCAACAGGCCATATTCCTGGAGGCATGGCACGGCGGAGCCCGTTCCCGGGACGGCAGCCTGCGTTACCCGCGCCGCCTAGTGACCTTGCGCGGCGCCATCGCCGGCAAAAAAGACCTGGTAATCCAGCCGGTGGCCATATCCTACGCCTTAGTGCCTGAAGATTTGTCTCTGGCGGCCCGGCAAGGGAGCCTGTGCTGGGTGCGGGGCCTCAGCCTGGGCAAGTTAGCCGGCAACGCCATTATCCACCCCCGCTCCTTTTTGTGGCGGTCTTTGAGTGGCCTATACGGACGCGCCTATGTAACCATGCCCAGGCCCTGGCTGCTGAGCGAACTCAAGCAGGCCCATACCAAGGACCGGGAAGATCTGAATCTGGATGAGTTTGTGAGCCTAAGCGCCATCCGGGAGATCGCCCGCTGTAAAAAAGTGATGGCCAGCCACCTTGCCGCCCGGGGATTGGCCCGGGCCCGCCGGAATCAAAAAGGCGCCCCCGGCGATCTGATCGAGGCGGCAGGCCTTGAACTGGACATCATAAAAGACTATCACCAATCCGCATTCGGCCAAGAACCAGACCTTGAGGATTTCATCGTCAACCACTCCTTGTCCGAAGTGGTGGCCGATGGATTGGCCACTTTAAAAAAGCGCAAGATCGTCGCCCGTCTGGCCCGCGCCTCCCAAAAAATACCGTCCACTGTCAACGAAGCTGGTTTATCTTTTTACGCCACCCACGGCGACCGCCGCATCTATTCCCCCACCGCCGACCAAAACATAGTGGTGGTGGGAGGCGGAGACTGGGGATTCGCCCTGACCTATCTGATTGGAAACCGCCTCCTGGAGGAAAAGCGCTACCTAAACGCCAGCCTCACCCTGTTTGACTCCCGGCCGGAAGTAGTTGAGGAGATGGGGCTGACCCGCCGGCCACCGGGCCGCTTCAACGACTTTCACCTGCCCAAGAACGCATTTGTGACCAACGATCCTGTCAGCGCTTTCCGCAAGGCCAGTGAAGTGGTCTTGGTCTGTCCGCTGCAGGATCTGGCCCGTCAGGCGAGGCTTATCCTGGAAAACTCCGAGCAAGGGCTCAAACTGGTGGTGGCCACCTGCGGCTTTGAGCCGGAACAACATCGCCTCCCCTGTCAATTGATATACGACCTGGCTGAAAAGACACATCGTCAGGACGTGGAAGTATACGCATTGGTGGGCCCGGTTGCGGAAAGCGATGTAATGGAAGCCAGGGAGGCCGTCGGTATTCTAGCCGGACCCGCCCCCCACCTGAAAATGCTGGCAGACCTGTTCAGCTTGCATCCGGCCCAGATGAAAACCAGCAGCGACCCCCTGGGGGTGCAGGCTGCCACCATCTTGGCCAGGATTTATGCCATGTGGGTGAACTATCTGGTAAGGACAAGAGAGATAAAATCCTCCACGCAAATAGGCCAATTTGCCGCCCAAGCCGCGGAAGAGGCCTCCCGCTTGGCGCTGGCCTTGGGAGGAAAAGCCGAGACTTTCAGCGCCGCCAGCCCGGCCTGGACGGCTGTCTTCACCGCAGACAGCCTGTCCGGACCTTGCCGGGATTTCGGCCGTCAACTGGGCAATCCCATGCGCCGCCGTTCCGACCTGCCCGCCACCGCCAAAAGGCTACACCAGCAGTTCCTGGAGCAAGGACGGAAGCTTACCGCCTATCATGATCTGTATAGCGCTTACCAGGTTGCGCTTGGCCACCAACTGGAAATGCCTATTATTGAACAGGCCTATAACACCCTCTGGGATAAGGAATAGGAGTTTATCTCTACTAACTAATCGGGGAGTTTGCGCCGGCCCGCCACCGCCACCACAAAGACGCCCAGGCTCAGCAAACCCGAGAAAACGGCCCAGCCAACCCTGCCGCTCTCCCAAAGTCCTCCCACAGCCAACACTCCCAACAAAAGCACGCCAACACGCACAAACCAACGGCAGGCCAGCTTGCGCCTCCTCAGGTTGGGGGTTACTTCTTGGCGCCAAACATACTGAGACTCACCCAAGGCGCGCTCGATGGCTGCTCTGCGTCTTGATTCCTCACGGTGTTGGTTCAACTTGGCCCGCCTCTCCCTTAAGTTCATTTAATTATAAAATCAAATTGCATTGACCGCCTGTACAAACAAATCTTTTAATTGAAGCCTGCGAAAAACCATCTGAGCTCAAAATGCCCGGCAAGCCTGTAAATGCCTTTACCGAGGCCGGAGAATTTCAACGGTTTGGTTAAATCGCCACCATATGGCCGAGCCCCTATTGACTTGCACCGTCCCCCATGGCAACTTTATTAACGAGTTCCTTACCGCTGCCCGGCCCAATGGAGGTTGGATAACTTGCACTGGTGGTATCTACTACTCTTAGCACCAGTTGTCTTTTTGGTGTTTGTAATGGGGCCTTTGTTTCTGGGCCGCCTTTTCATGCCCCGCCTGACTCTTTCCCTTTTTCACCGATTCGGCGGCGGCGTGGCCCGGCTCCTGAACTTGATAAGCCCCGAGCTGGACCTGCGCCTGATGGTCAAGGCCGGAAACCGTTATTTTCGCAAGGCCTTTGCTGACACCCCCTTCCACCGCCGGCTATTGTTTCTTCCTTTCTGCCTGCGGCCCCTGGATTGCCCGGCTGACGTGGACCCGGCCCGGGGTGTTTTATGCAAAGGAGAATGCCCCGGCTGCGAGGTGGGCAAGGTGCTTAAGGAGGCCCTGGGGCTGGGCTATGCTGGAGTCTATCTGGTTCCCAGCTCCCGCATCTTACGGGGGAGAGGTTTGATGCCCAGCGACCAGTTCATCAGGGCCAAGATAAAGCAGCATGCCCCGGTGGCCGCCTTGGGCGTGACCTGCGGCTGGCATCTCCGCCATAGGCTGTTGGCCAATCACAAGGTGGGACGCAAAGGTTACCCGGCCGGAGAAACCAAGGCCAAATCCCCCTTGCAGGGAGTTCTGCTCAAAGAAAGAAATTGCCGGAAATCCAGCGTAGATTGGGATACCCTGCGCCATCTACTGGTCCTAAATAATCCGGAACTCGAGCCATCTTCAGCCTCCGAAGCCTGGGGCAAGAGCCCGGTTTGACACCTCCGGAATCCCCACTCTACAATCTGTTTAAATGGCAACGGTTTTGATGGCTCAATTCGTCATCCGGAGTAGATAGTTTTTTTGACTCGAACCGGGGTCAAAGGTTTTTGGTTTTGGCTGGGTGCAGCTGCGGCTGCAGTTCTGTTCTTGTGCCTGCTTTTATTGGCTTTGGTGTTCTGGCGGCCGGCAATGGTCCGCCCCTGGCTGGAAAAGAGCCTTGCCCCGCCCCAGGGCGCCGCCTCCATAGGCGCCATGGAATTAGGCCTTTTTCCTCCCGCCGCTGCCATAAAAAACCTTGTTATAGATCACCCAAGCCGTTACCGGCTTGAGATCAAGCAACTCACGGCTGAATTTGATCTGGCCAAGCTTTTCCAGGATGAGCCTTGGATAAAGCATGTTGACATCGATCGCCTGCGTTTTAGCGCCGCACCTGTTGCCGGGGATACGGATGAGCCCCTTGACTTGGAGGCCTTGGGCTGGATATTTGCGGCCCAGCAAGGGCGCGTTCGTAACTCCAGCCTGGCGATCAAAACCCCTAAATATCGCCTCAGCCTGAAAAACCTGAATCTTGACTTGAAATCCCAGCCGGACAAAGCAGCCGGGCTCTTTGTCAGCAGCGGGCTTGAGTTCGCCGTTCCAGGCGGCCCGGCCCAGCTTCGAGGCAATCTGAAAATCAGGGGCTTGGTGGAGCCCAGACCCCTGCTCAAGGGTGAACTTATTTTGGAGCAAGCCCAGCTTAAATCCCCCTTCATCCAGGGGGTGCCGGAGATCAGGGCGGAATTCTCCCTCGACCGGGACAAAGCGGTCTTGGAAAAGGCCACTGTGCAAGCACCGGCAGCCAACCTCACCTTGCCCAAGACAATCTCAAAAATTCAGACACCCGTTAACATGAAGCTTAGCGGTGAAATCATGCTGGGCACAGGGACCGGGACCTGCTCTATCCAGGATGTGACCCTGGGCCGGCTATTCAAAGGCGCCGGCGAGGTCAAGCTAAACCAAGGCCGCGATCTGGCCCTGAGCTTCCAGGGAGAGGCCGGACAGATTCAAAAAATGCTGTACTGGTTTGCACCCCATCTCCCCGCCCAGGCCCAATCCTTGTCTATTTCAGGCAATCTGCCGCTTCGCGGCCAGGCTCAAAAGACCCGGGACAGGCCATGGAAGCTGAGCTTGACTTGCCAGCCTGAGAATCTGGTTTTACAGGGGGCGGGTTTGAAGGCCCAGGCCTGGGGCCGGATCAACCTAAGCGGTTCTTTGCCGGACGCCTTTGCCCTCTCTGGCGAGATAAAAGCCAAAGGCTCCTTTGGTTCAGGAACCCTTAATGTGAAGGAGTTCTCCCTGCTGGCACCATTGGCAGGGACCCTTAATTCACCGTCATCCCCGGCCTGGATATTGAAGGCGCCCCCCCATAGCCTCTCCTATGGAAAACTGACGCTGCCGTTGGGCGAGGTCAAGGCAAGGGGCAAGTTAGTGTCCCAGCCGGGCGGCTTTACCCTGGAGGGCCTGGTCTTGGGCTTGGGAGGCTTGGGCACTCTGCACGGCGGGGCGCGTCAACACCAAGGCGCCATCAAGGGCGAGTTAGAGGGAAAAGACCTTCCTGCTGAAAAGGTGAAGAACCTGGCCGAGGTTTTTTCCCCTGGCTTACAGGGCTGGAAATGTGGGGGACCCTTGGACCTGAAGATTAACCTCCAAGGCAGGCCTGAAAATCCAGATACGCTTACTATCCGGTTGGGACTTGCCCTCAAAGGCCTGAACTTCACCTCACCCCAAGAAGACA
>JASFOZ010000265.1:0-6315 GCA_050116255.1 Desulfarculaceae bacterium | reverse complement strand
AGGTGCACCCCCACGGTGAAATAGGTGCCGTGATCTGTGGTCACCTTGCGCGGGGTGGGATAGATATTGAGGCCGTTTAAACCAAGCTCGGGCCTTTTGTGCGGATAGAACTTCAGAGTCTCGCAGCGCACTGCATCAATTCGATAGGCAGATTCAGGATCAGCCATCCGGGCCACGTCGTCGCTGTAAAGGCCGGCGCTGTTGATCAGGTGTGAGGTGAGGATGCTGTCTTCAGAGCCGTCCCGGTAACGCACTCTGACCTCCATGCCTTCCGGATGCGGCGCCAGAGCGGTAACCGTGGTCTCGCATACGAATTGAGCGCCCTGGTTGGAGGCCAAGGCATAAAGCTTATGCACCAGGGCGGCGGCATCCACTATGCCGGAAGTGGGGAGATAAAGGGCGGCCTCGGCCTCCACCAGAGGTTCCAGTTCATTGACCTCTCCCGCTTCCAGCCATTTAACCGGCACACCGTTTTGCCGGGCCCGCTCCAGGTACAATTTCAAAGTGGCTTGCTGCTGTCCATTGGTTGCCACCACCAGCTTGCCGGTCTTCAGGGCCGGCACCTGGTATTTCTCACAGAACGGGTGCAAAAGTTGGTTGCCCTGAGCGCAGAGTGCCGCCTTGAGCGGCCTGGTTTCTTGATCATAATAGAGGCCGGCATGGATTACGCCGGAGTTGCGGGTGGATTGATTCTCTCCCCGGCTCACGCCGGCGTTTTTGTCCAGAACCACCACCTCCCGGCCAGCCTGGCTCAACTCCAGGGCAATGGCGCAACCCACCACGCCTGCCCCAACCACGGTAATATCAAATCGTTCTGATGCCAAAAAGCGCCCTCTTGCTATCAGTGAAAATCAGCCTGCTGAATAAACAAAAAAATATAACCACTTAGACGAGGCGGCAAAAAGGCCGCTGGCTCGGCTTTTGCGGTAATGAATCCTTGACAAATATTTATAAAATATTTTATTAGAAAATTAATATTTTTTTCTTGTCCCAGGCAAGATTTTTCTGCTTTCTTGGTGAAAGGGTACTTTATGGCCCTGCCCCATCCACAGGAAAAGAGCGCCGGTACCCATGAAAAGGCGGCCAAAGGCTCCGCGCCATTAGCCGACCTGGCCTATCAGCAGATCAAGCGGATGCTTTTGGTCAATGAGCTGGTGGCTGGCCAAAAGCTGCGCTACCAAGACATAGCCAGCAAACTCAAGGTAAGCCAGACTCCGGTCATCCATGCCCTCACCAGGTTGGAAAACGAAGGATTGGTTGCCTCCGAGGCCAATAAGGGTTTTTTTGTCCCCGAGCTTGATCTAAACGAAGCCAGGGAACTCTACGAAATGCGGCAGACCATTGAGTGCTTTCTGATCGGGCGAACAGCCGCTCTCATTAAGGAAGGCCAGATTGCTCAGCTGCAGGATCTGATGGCGGCACATAAAAAATTCAGGGGCGAGATGTACACCCGGGAGCGCCTGTGGTGTGACGCCAAATTTCATTTGGCCATAGCCTCTTTCAGCGGGCATGCCACCGGCGAGAGGTTTTTACGGCAGGTTTTCGACCGGCTGGTTTTACGGTATCGCCCAGAACGCTTTTCCATGGCCCGGATGTCTGAAGCAGAACAGGAGCACTCTCAGGTCTTTGAGGCCTTGATGGCTCATAACCCTGATAAGGCGGCTGAAGTCATGGAGCGGCACATAAAACGGGGCTGCGAGCATATAATGGAAGGACTGGAGCAGGAAGCCCAATTTCGTAAGTCTTTTCTTCCCTGGGATTGAAACATCCCGGGATGAAGATATTCTGCTCCAGGGTTCCTGGGGTGGATGACGGTAAATATCTAGCGGAGGGAGGAAGAAATGAAAAAAAGGCATGTAATTTTCTTTATCGCCGCGGCCCTGGCCATATGCTTAGCTGCCCCAGCGGCCCAGGCTGAGAAGAAATTTCTGCGCATGTTCTCCGGCCCGGAGGGCGGCTCATGGTACCCGCTGGGCTCGGCTATGATGAGCATCGTGGAGAAAAACATCAAAATCTCCACCTCCAACGGCCCCGGCGGCGGAGTGGGCAACTGCAAGGCGGTAAACGGCGGACGCGCCGACCTGGGATGGTCATACACCCATACCGCTTACAATGCCTACAACAGTCGCGGCAAATTCAAGAAGAAGCACACCAACCTGCGCCACCTCATGTCCCTTTATCCAGGCGTATTCCAGATGGCGGTGCCCAAGTCCAGCGACATCAAGACCGTAGACCAGCTCAAAAACAAGCGTATCGTCCCCGGCAAGGTCGGGTTCACCGGAACCGTCATCGCCGAATTGGTGCTGAAAGCCTATGGGCTCACCTTTGACAGCATCAAAAAAAGCGGAGGGTCGGTGAGCTTTGTGGGCTATTCCGACTCCGCCGCCCTGATGAAGGACGGCCACAGCGACTGCTATATGGCGGTCACCTCCTGCCCCCAGTCGACCATCATCGATTTGAACTTCCGCCCCGGCATTCGCTTTGTGCCCATTGATCAGGCCCACACGAAAAAAATCCTGGCCTTGGAGCCCGGCCTTATGGCCACGGTCATTCCCAAAGGCGCCTATAAAGGGCTGGCCGCAGACGTTCCCACCGTGGGTACGGTCACCTGCATCATTGTCCACAAGGACGTACCTGATGATTTGGCCTATAACATCGTCAAGACCCTTTATGCCAATTGGCCGGAGTTGGCCAAGGTGAAAAAGAAGGCCATCGAGAACTCAAAACCGGAAAAGGCATTGGCCGGCGTGGGCATCCCAGTGCACCCCGGCGCCCTGAAGTACTACAAGGAAAAGGGCATCGCCAAATAGAGCAACCCGGCCCGGCCGCCCAGCGGCCGGGCTCTTTTTTTCTGTGTCCGGCCGTATTAGTCTGTTAAGAGGGTTGTGTCTGTGGAAAGGACTTGAACTTTGACTACCGGCACCCAAAAGCTCGAATACCAAGAAGAAAAGAAGCAAAGCGTCCTGGAATGGCTGATGGCTCAGGACAAGGGATTATTGCATTATCCCGTGGAGCTATTGGTATGCCTTCTCTCTTTGGCGCTTAGCATCTACCACCTTTTTGTGGCCTATGCCGGCTCCATGGAGGCCCATGCCTTCAGGTCCACGCACCTGGCCTTTGTGATAGTGCTCTGCTTTTTACTGAGACCCCTGGGGCGCAGCTCATGGACCGACCCCAAAAACGGCTGGTTCACCCTGGATCTGTTCTTGGTGCTGCTCACGGTGGCGGTTCAGGTCTACACCCTATGGGACCTGGAGGCCTTTATATTCAGGCGCGGCGACCTCACCGATATGGATATCTGGGCCGGAACGGTGTTTCTTATTCTTCTTTTGGAAGCCACCCGCCGGGCCGTGGGCTGGGCCATGGTGATCATTGCCGGGTTCTTTATTCTGCAGACCGCCTTTTCCGATCACTTTGTGAGCATCTTTTACGGCCCCCCCAGCTCCTGGTTCACCATAATCGACTATTTATTCATGCGTGAAAACGGCATCTACGGCATCCCCACCATGGTTATGGCCACCTACATCTTTTTGTTCATCCTCTTCGGGGCCATCTTGGTCCGCTCCGGAGCCGGCCGTTTTTTCATCAACGTGGCCATGGCCCTGACCGGCAGCCGGGTGGGTGGCCCGGCCAAGGCCTCGGTGGTGAGCTCCTGCCTCATGGCCTCGGTATCGGGCTCGGCCGTTGCCAATGTGGTCACCACCGGAAGTTTCACCATCCCCTTAATGAAACGCATCGGATACCGTAATTATTTTGCCGGGGCTGTGGAGGCCTGCGCCTCTTCCGGTGGGCAGATTATGCCACCGGTGATGGGGGCGGCGGCCTTTGTCATCGCCGAGTTTCTAAATGTACCCTACCTCACCGTGGCCTTGGCCGGCCTGTTTCCGGCCCTTATCTATTTTTTCTCTATATTCGTGATGGTCCACTTCGAGGCCCGCAAGAAAAACCTCTCCACCGTGTCTCCTGCAGAACTGCCCGATCTAATGACCGAACTCAAACGGGGCGGGCACCTGTTTCTGTCCATCCTGGTCATATTAGTCCTGATGATAATCGGTTACACGCCCATGCTGGCCGCGTTTTGGGCCATCGTCTCCATCTTGGTGCTGAGCTTTCTGCGTAAAGAGACCCGAATGACCGCCTCTGAGATGCTCTCCGCCCTGGAGGAGGGGGCCCGCCAGGCGGTGAGCGTTTCCGTGGCCTGCGCCGCCGCCGGCATCATCATCGGCTGCGTGTTCGTCTCCGGACTGGGCCTGAAATTCTCCACCCTCATCGTCACCATCGCCGGGGGCAAGCTTTGGATCGCCCTGATACTTACCATGTTCGCCTCTCTTATCCTGGGCATGGGGCTTACCACCACGGCGGTCTACATCACCCTGGCCGCCCTGGTCATACCGGCCATCGTCAAGATGGGGGTAGTGGAAATGTCAGCCCACCTCTTCGCCTTTTATTTCGGGCTGGTCTCCGCCATCACCCCGCCGGTGGCCCTGGCTTCCTTTGCCGCGGCCGGAATCGCCGGCTCCAACCCCATGCAGACCGGGTTCCACTCCTGCCGCTTGGGCATCGCCAAGTACATCCTGCCTTTTGTGTTCATATACAACCCGGCCATGGTTTTTGAGGGGAACTGGATCCAGATTGTCACCGCCGTGGCCGGCGGATTCGCCGGCATCTATGCCCTCACCGTGACCACCGAGGGCTGGATGCTGCAGAAGGTAGGCTGGATCATGCGCATCATCATGGCCGCTGTGGCAGTGATGCTTTTCCACCCCGACCTAATCACAGACCTTGTAGGCTGGGTGTTGTTTGTGGGGTTGATTATTTTTCATTGGCGCCAGACCAAAAGTGGGGCCCAAAAGGAGGCTTTGGCATGACCGGCAAGTTGTTCACTTGGGTGCCCCTGGTCTTGACTGCCCTATTGATGTACCTTGCCAAACGAACCAACATCGGCGTGACCAACTATAATGTGTTCCTGCTTCTGCTTTTGGGTTGGGCGTTGATCTTGATTGTGTTCTTCCGTACCATCTCCCGCCGGCGGCGTGGAGATGATAAAATCCACGATTAATCGGAACTGCACTATTTGAACTGAAACGCTCCTTATAAACCTTTATTTAAAAGAAAACGGCCATTCATGCCTAACAGCGAAAACCATCTGCCAGTAACGGGAGTGATAGGCGCGGGCACCATGGGCCACGGCATAGCCCAGATCTTCGCCTTGGCCGGATGCAGCACCCGGCTCTACGACACGGACAGCGGCTCTTTGGCCTCGGCGCCGAGCCGCATTGAGCAAAGCCTAAAAACCTTTGTGGAGGCAGGACTAATCCCAGAAGACAAGGCCGACTCTTGCCTGAAACGGGTATCCTGCCACCCTGAGCTGGAACCGGCCTGCCAGGGAGCCGGCCTAGTCATCGAGGCCGCACCAGAAGATATTTCCCTTAAACAGGAGATCTATGCCCGTATAGAAGGCCTGGTGGATAATGACGCTATTTTATGCTCCAATACCTCGGCCATAAGCATTACCGCCCTGGCTGCCAAGCTGGAACGGCCCCAGCGTTTTCTGGGCACCCACTTTTGGAACCCTCCCCAGGTAATCCCATGTGTGGAGGTGATTCCGGGCCAGTCCACCTCCGGCCAGGTTATGGATTTCATGGTGCAGCTGCTTCAGCGAGTGGGCAAAGAGCCGGTACGGGTCAAGCAAGACATCCCCGGCTTTTTAGGCAACCGCCTGCAGCATGCCTTGCAGCGCGAGGCCATGAGCCTGGTGGAGCGGGGGATCGCCGAACCGGAGGAGGTGGACCGGGTGGTCAAGTATGGTTTCGGCCTGCGCCTGGCCCTGATGGGACCCCTGGAGCGGGCTGACCTGGGAGGGCTGGACGTCACTTACGCAGTGCAAAAGTACCTCCTGCCCCACCTGGATAACCGGACCACACCATCGCCCAAGTTGAAGGAGATGGTGGAGCAGGGTCACCTGGGCAGCAAGGCTGGACAGGGCTATTACCACTGGAGCCCCAAACGGCTGGCGCATAGGGCCAGACAGCGCGACCAGAGCCTGTTGGCCCTGCTCAAGCTGATTAAGCAGCAGCAGTAAAAAACTAGACAGCCAACCGGAAAAGATCGAGCACCAATTTCAGGGACGATATCCCTTCCATTTCAGCCTCTGCTGGCCTCATCACCGATCCGGCCTCCTGCAAAGGGGGTCACAGCTTGGCAAGCCCGCCGCCGCCACCATGAGCGGTCTGGCTTCCACGTTCCTGGCAAGGTCAAACCAGCCCGGCGCAGCGTGGTCCGGCTTAGTGGCTGCCAAGGCCCTTGACTTGACCT
>JASFOZ010000264.1:0-6322 GCA_050116255.1 Desulfarculaceae bacterium | reverse complement strand
CATCCCCACCTTGTGCCATCACCCTGACCTGCCGCCGGGAAAGGGCAAAAAGCCGGCTGCGGCTGTTTATCAAGGCCAGAGGCAGATCCATAATCAGATGGACAGGGAGCTGGAGGGCTGCGGCCTGTGCGTGGTGGAGGTCCAGGGCCAGGGCGAACCAATGGGATCGTGCATCACCCAGGTGAAGGACGGTATGAAGGTGATCACCGATTCCACCCTGCTAAAAAAAATCCGTCAGGAGAAGCTGGTTCCTATTTTGGCCCGCCATCCCCATGCCTGTCTGGCCTGCGCCCAGGCTGTTGGCTGCTCCCGCAGCCAGTGTTCCAGCAATGTGCCTGAAGAGGAACGTTGCTGCCCCCAGTTCGGCCATTGTGAGTTGCAGGATGTGGTCAACTACATAGGCATCTCCGGCGACACCCCCCGCTGGGCGCCCACCAGCGCCCCGGTTTTGGAGGACGAGCCCCTTTTGGTCCGTGATTACAACCTCTGTATCGGCTGCACCCGTTGCGTGCGCGCCTGCGAGGATTACCGGGGCGTCGGGGCCCTGGGCTTTGTTTTCGACGCCGAGGGCCGGGTTCAGGTTGGCTCCCTGGCCCAGACCTTGGCTGAAAGCGGCTGCCGTTTCTGCACCGCCTGCGTGGAGGTCTGCCCCACCGGCGCCATCGTGGACAAGAAGCTGCCCAGCGGAGATAAGGAAGAGGCCTTGGTGCCTTGCCGGGCCGCCTGCCCGGCCGGCATAGACATTCCCGAGTATCTGCGCCTTGTCGCCGCGGGCCAGCCGGAAGCGGCCCTGGCCGCCATTCGGGAGAAGGTGCCTCTGCCTGGAGTGCTGGGCCGGGTCTGTATCCATCCCTGTGAGGAGGCCTGCCGCCGGGGCGAGGTGAACCAGGCTGTCAGCATCTGTCAGCTCAAGCGCTATGCCTCTGACCAGGGAGGAGATTCCTGGAAGCAGAGACTGGAGACGCTGCCGGTCACGGGCAAGAAGGTGGGCATTGTGGGAGCAGGTCCGGCCGGGCTGTCGGCTGCCTTTTACCTGGCCCGCAAGGGGCACCAGGTCACCATCTTTGAGGCAGAGGATAAGCCTGGGGGTATGCTGCGCTACGGCATCCCCGCCTACAGGCTGCCCCAGGCGGTGCTGGACTATGAAATCGCCGCTATAGCCAGCCTGGGGGTAAATATCGAGGCCAGCCATAAGATAGAATCCCTTTCTGAGTTGAAGTCCTTGGGGTTTGACGCGCTGTTCCTTTCGGTGGGGGCCCAACTCTCCCGCCGTATTCCCCTGGAAGGCGCGGACCAGGCCAATGTGCTCAGGGGCCTGGATTTTCTGAGGATGGTCCGCCAGGGTCAAAATCCCCGGGTGGGCCCCAAGGTGCTGGTGGTGGGGGGCGGCAATGTGGCCGTGGATGTCGCTCTCAGCTCTCTGCGCCAGGGCGCGGCTTCGGTTGACATGGTCTGCCTGGAAAGGCGTGAAGAGATGCCGGCCCATACCTGGGAGGTGGAAGGGGCGGAGGCGGAAGGCGTTAAGGTTCACAACTCCTGGGGGCCGCTTAAGGTGGGCCCAGAGGGCAAGGTGGATTTCCGGCGCTGCACCAGGGTGTTCAGCGATGACGGCGCCTTTAACCCTGAATACGATGATTCCCAGACCACCTCATTCAGCGCCGATCAGGTGATCCTGGCCATTGGCCAGGCCTCGGACCTCTCCTTGCTGGAAGGCGCAAAGGTGGCCGTGAGCCGGGGTTTGATTCAGGCGGACAGCCAGACCCTTGCCACCGATGAACCGGGGGTCTTTGCCGGCGGCGATGCCATGGTCATGCCCGGCTCGGTGATCAATGCCGTTGCCGCCGCCCGGCGGGCGGCGGCGGCCATGGATGAATACCTGGGCGGGGACGGAGACATTGACTTCAGCCTGAGGGATCACACCAGTCCCAGCCCCAGGCTGGGCAAGGTGGAGGGCTTTGCCGCCTTGAAACGTCATGAGCCCGCTGAGCGTGAACCTGGCGGGCGCAAGGCGGATTATGGCGAGATATGCCTGGGGTTTTCGGCAGATGAAGCCCAGGCCGAAGCGGGCCGCTGCCTGCAATGTCAACTCAGGCTCTTGATTCAAGCGGTGCCCAGCCCGCCCGTGCACCTGCTTCCTTTCAGCGAGGAATCCTTATCCGGAGTCCCTGCCAGCGAGGGCGTCTATACCCTGTTTGACCAGGATTACCAGGTGCTGGCGATCAAGGGCGCCATGGACCTGAAGGCGGACCTGCAGCAGCGCCTGCAAGACGGCTCTGCGGCAGCCTTCTTTGAGTATGAAGAAGACCCCATGTACTCCAAGGCCGAGAGTGAGCGCATCCAGGCCTATCTCCAGGAACACGGGTCCATGCCGCCGGGTGACGGGGCGGGCGAAGACGATATGGATGACTTGTTTTAGAAAAGTGGTCCGGCGAAGGGTGGGGATACGGTTGGTTTTTCGCCCTGGTCAAGGCCGCGTACGCGCCCAGAGGGTTTTAGCCTTGAGCAGGGCGAAAACCAGCTGATAATCAGTTTCCGTGGTTCTTCCAAAGAAATGTTTTCAATAGTATGTAAAAGCAAATGATGAGGGGCCGCTGGGCGAGGAAATGGCTCACCAGTAACATTTCTTTGGAAGAACCATTGGAATAAAAAAGGTGTTGCAAGGAAAATAAGACGCTCCCAGCCCGGCTGCGGTACTATTAAAAGCAGTTTAACCCCATTGCCCTTTGGCGGGATGAAACAAGGGAGGCAGCACATGAGCATCTCCCCAGAACGGGAGGCCGAACTCAAAGGCCAGGGGTGGACCCGCCAGACCATGACCAACGAGCCCCGCCTCAGCGAGGCGGTCCAGGAGTACCGCGGCCTGGGTTTTGAGGTACACCTAGAGCCGGTTAATCCAAAAGCCTGCGAATCCCAGAGTGAATGCACCATGTGTTTTGACAAACCCGAGGTGGCCAAAGAGTTTAAGATCATCTTCACCAGGCCCTCGTCCGCCGACAGCGGAAATGAAGACCTTTTCTGATATGTCTTCCCAGGCCCTGTAACTGCCAGTGGGAACAGCCCGGAACAGGCAATACGTTAGCAGCGGTTTATGCAATCAACACATTGCTATCACTTAACTATTTACCATTGAATCCAGCCAAACCTTGAGCCTGAGGCCCGCCCGGCTCCAGGCATGGCATCCAGACCGGTTGGCTTTGTCTAAATTTTGCGTGCACTGGCTCACAGTCAAATAATTGACAATCCTGCGGACATAAAACCTGCCGAAGATCAGTCGTCAAAAATTTGGCTATTTTCACCCCGGGGCTGTGCAAACCCAGTGCTGGCAACTGTGAACTTTGCTTTACAGTGTGGGAACAGGGACCGCTGCTTTAACTATTTGCTTTTTGGGCACTTTTAAGAAAAATTTTCCCCAAGGGGTGAAAATACCGTCCCTTAGGCTCAATCAAGCATTAAGGGCCTCTTCTTGTAACTATTTGATCTGATTGTAGTCTGTAATTTTATTAGTTCTTGGCATGTTTGTTGCTCAATCAAGGGGCAATACCAGTTAAGGAGCCGGGAAAATGAACATCGCCAGAGAACAAGCTCAAGGACTGACCAAGGTTATCTTGCAGACCTTATTGGACATGACCGACGAGATCGAAGCTGAAGGAGAGACCTTGTCCGAGGAGCTGCTGCACAGAGTGGAACAAGATGTCAGTAGTCGCCTGCGTCCGCGCGATACCCGGCGCGATCAGTTGATCTTTGACATGGTGCTTAAGCGTTCCTTTGCCGAGGCCAGGTCCCTGCTGGGTCAGGTGGCCGGCATGGCCGAGAGCGAAAGGGATGTCTATCCATTCCCCTCCCTCCCCACCAGGCAAGCCATGGTTTGAGTTCCCCGAGTCCAGGTAAGCCTGTATGGGCCGCCCTTAGGGCGGCCCTATCCATTTGATAAAGCGAAGTTGCCTGGGGGCGGGGCGCTCCCGTGCAACGGCCATTAAGTTCCTTGCCAGCCCACTGGTTTAGATATAAATTGCGGGCATGGGCGAAAAGAGTAAAGCAGTATGGTTTTGGGGGCTGTTGTTTTTGCTCCTGAGCTTAGGTCCGTTTTCCATATCAGCGGCTGCGGATAAGGCGGAGATCAAGTGGCGGCAGCTTCTACCGGGAATGGATTTCGGCTTTTTGGACGCCGAGGCCACGGTCCGGACCGGCAGCTCCCGGGTGGCGGTGTTGAGGGTAGACCCCCGGAGATTCATTTTCCGGGTTTTGGCTGCCTCTCCGGGTTCCAGGGGCCATGACGCCGGCCAGTGGCGGCAAGAGACCGGGGCCCTGGCCGTGGTCAATGCCGGCCAATATGATGCTGACCACAACTACTTGGGTCTGCTGGTTCATGACGGCAAGGTGCAGGGAAGACTGGCCTCCCGGCAAGACGGCCTGTTTGTGTCCGATCCGGATGATCAGTTTTTACCCCCCGCCCGGGTTATCGACCTGCGCTATACCGCCTTTGACCTGCTGCGCAGCCCCTACCGCCAGGCCGCACAGTCTTTGATGCTTCTGGACCGTTTCGGCCACATCCGGGTCCGGCGCTCCCCCCGCATCGCCAACCGCACCGCCCTGGCCCAGGATGTGTCGGGCCGCATCCTGATTATGACCACAGAGGGCGGCCATACCCTTTGGGAACTGGCCGGACACCTGAAAAATGCCGGCCCCAAACTAAGAGAGGTGATGTGCATGGACGGCGGCCGGGAGGCGCAACTGGATCTGGAGGCGGGAGGTTTTTCCTATAAGCAATACGGCGAGCCCCCAAGCCCGGCGGATCTGCCCCTGCCCTGGCCGTCGCCATCATTGCCTGCCGCATTGGGCGTCTTCCCTCGCTGAGGGGGCGGGCTGTATTGGCCAAGGCCTAGCCCGGTCCCTGACGGTGACGCCCTTCGGGAATGAACTCAATTTTTAGGCAGCGGCTCTAGATAGTTGGTTTTTCGCCAGACCGGCCATTTGAAACGGTAATCAAAAAAGGTAGGGGCCGCCGGGACCTGGAGGGTGGGGTCCCGGCGGCCTTTGGTGAAAGCCGCACGGCGGTCTGGGCAGAACTTAGGCCGCGCGGAAGAGAGGACATAATAGTTCCTAATCAGCCTGGCGCCTGAGGAAAGTGGGCACATCCAGGTCTTGCGGGTCCTGCCTGGCGAAGACCCCGGTTTTTTTGGGGCTGGAAGCGGCACCCCGGGAGACCACGCTGCGCTCGTAATGAGGCAGGTTGATGTGGTCGATCACCGTGGGATCTATACGGGGGCCGTTGACAACACTCTCCAGGCAGGCGCTTTGTTGTTCCGAGCCGATGCCGGTGGCGATCACCGTGACCCGGATCTCATCTCCCATCCCCTCATCCAGCACCGTGCCCCAGAAGATGTTGGCGTCTTCATGGGCCGCTTCTTGGATAAAGGTGCTGGCCTCGCTTATTTCATCGATGGTCATATCGTTGGAGGCGGTGATGTTCACCAGCACTCCCCGGGCTCCGTCTATGGAGATATCTTCCAGCAAGGGGTTGGAGATGGCCTTTTGGGCGGCCTGCAGGGCCCGCTCGTCGCCGCTGGCCTGACCGGTTCCCATGAGGGCCACTCCCATTTCGCCCATGACCGCACGGACGTCGGCGAAATCCAGGTTGATCTGCCCCGGGGATATGATCAGATCGCTTATGCCTTTGACCGCATAGAGCAGAACCTCGTCCGCCTTTTTGAGCATATCCATGAAGCGTGCGTTCTTGGGGGCCAGGCTGCGCAGGCGGGTGTTGGGGATCACGATCAGGGTGTCCACCACCTTCTTAAGCTCTTCCACCCCGGACTCAGCCTGACGCATGCGGCGGCGGCCCTCGAAATCAAAGGGCTTGGTAACCACGGCCACAGTCAGCGCGCCCAGTTCTTTGGCCACCTCGGCTACAACCGGGGCGCCGCCGGTGCCGGTGCCGCCGCCCAGGCCAGCGGTGACAAAGACCATGTCACTGCCTCCCAGGAGCTCCTTGATCTTGTCCCGGTCTTCCAAGGCGGCCTGCCGGCCTACTTCCGGATCGGCGCCGGCGCCCAGGCCCCGGGTTAGGTTGCGGCCCAGTTGCATCTGGACCCGGGCCTTACTGTTTTCCAGGGCCTGTACGTCGGTGTTGGCGGCGATAAACTCAACGCCCATAAGGCCAGCCTCGATCATGTTGTTCAAGGCGTTGTTGCCGCCGCCGCCGATGCCGACCACTCTGAGCTTGGCCCCGGCGTTTAAGTTGTCCATCATCTCGATTTCCATAGCCATTTCGACCCTCCTTCGAACGGCGTTTTAAACTATGTCCTTAAACCACCTGCGCATG
>JASFOZ010000263.1:0-6329 GCA_050116255.1 Desulfarculaceae bacterium | reverse complement strand
AGGGTCCTCCGGCTGCGGCTGCGCGGACTGCGATGCCGCTGGCACCTGCCCATCTCAAAAAAAAGAGATTTTCCTCAGCCAATGTGACCAGGCCGGCCCTGAGGAAAAATGATGCATTGCCAGCTGACCCATTCAATTAAAAGATCGAGCCTCGGCCTCTAGCCGCCAATCCCCCACTTTTTGGTGCAAGTTGAAACCGGATTCTCACCTTGGTTCTGTTGGGGTAGATAAGAGCCCAGGGCAGCTAAGCGCCTTTGCCCCGGCTCAACAAATCCTTGATACTATCCAACAGATCCTTTTGGCTGACCGGTTTGGAGAGGTAAAGATCAGCGCCGGCATTCATGCCCATCTTCCGGTCCCGGGGCTCAGCCCCTGTGGAGAGCACGATTATGGGGAGTTGGGAGTTTTCAGGTTGCCGTCTCACCTGGGCGATGAAGGAGATGCCGTCCATACGGGGCATGTTGACATCAGAGACGATCAAGTCCACTGGCTGATTCTTTAGCTTTTCCAGGCCATCGATACCGTCTTGGGCGGTGATAACCTGGTAACCGGCCTGCCTTAGGCCCAATTCCAACATCTTAAGAATGGTGGGGGAGTCGTCAACCAAAAGAATAGTGGCCGCCATTTGTAGTCTTCCCTGAGCAGCTTATATCCGCAACTAATCAATGTCCTCGAGGCGAAGCGGCCTCAAATGATTCCATTTACGTCCCTATCAGCGACAGGCAGAGTTCAAAGTATAGTCCGAGTCAGATTAATGGCAAGCAGATTAGCAAGGTGCGGTCCCAAAAGAGCCTAAAAAACCTGCCACCCGCCTTAGCCCCATCCGCCTTCTATTTGTTGCAAGGCTGACAGGGCGGCGGAGCGCACTTGCGGGTCTGGATCAGATAGCAAGGCCATGAGCCTGTCGGTAGCTTGAGAGGCGCCTATTTCTCCCAAGGCCAAGGCGGCGCTTTTCCTAAGATGGGGATCAGAGTTTTCTATAAGCTCCAGCAAAGGTCCCAGGGCCTCGGGGGCGCCGGTTCGTCCCAGGCCTTTCACAGCGTTAAGGCGCACTTCGGGGTTGGGATCCTCCAAGGCCTTGAGCCAAAAATTTTTACACTCAGGATGATTCAATTGAGCCAACCCATTGACTAGAGTTGCTCTGACCTCGGTCGCCGGATCTTCCAACACGCCTGCCAGGTGATCGAGGCAGGATGGATCGCCGCAGGCGAGTATGGCCGACACCGCCGCCCTGCGCACGTGTACATCTGCATCATCTAGCAAAAAAAGCAAGTCTTCATAAGATCCCGCCAAATCCTGCCGGCCCAATCCCCGGGCGCACAGCTCCCGGCAGGTGGGGTCATGGCTGGATAGGCCTTTGATGAAAAGATTTCGCACTTCCGGGCCGGAGATGGTCACCAGCGCCTCCAGGGCCAGATGGGAGACCTGGGGATGTTGTTGGGACAAAAGTTTGGCCAGAGAAGGGACCGCCCTGCCGTCACCCAACCTTCCCAGGGCCTTGATAACCTGCCCCCTGACTTCGGGGTCATCGTCCTCCAAAGCATCAATTAAAGCCGGCACCGCCCGGGGATCTGACATCTGCCCCAAGGAAAGGGCCGTAAGTCTGCGAACAGCGGGTGTCCGGTGTCTCAAAGCAGGGATTAGAGAGCCTACAACATCTTCTCCGCGTAAGCGGCTCAACGCCCCGATGGCCGCCAAAACCACTTGCGGGTGGGTGTCAGACAGGGCTTTAATCAAGGGTTCTTTCTCGCCGATGGATACCAGGGCCATGACAATGAGTTCATTGACTTCAGGCGGGTTGTCTTTTCGGGCCAAATCCAGGATCGACTCCACCGAGGTTATGTCACCCAGGATGGAAAGGCCCAGGAGGGCGTCCGCCCGTACCTTGGGCATGGGATCGGCCAAAGCCTGAACAAAGCTTGAGGAGAGCCGGTTCTTAACGCCCGACTCCAATTTCTTTAAGGTGTTTTGGTCGGCGGCCTTGATCAGTGTTGCGATTAATTGGCTGAGCAGCGGGCCGTCATACGAGCGCATGGCCTTCATCAAAGGTCCGGCTGTGCGTGGATCTGAAAATCTTCCCAAGGCCTCGGCTATGTGCGCCTTGGTCAATTCGGAACCGTTTTCCATAGTCTTGAGCAAAGGCTCAACCGCGCCGGCATCGCCGATTTCGGCCAGCGCTTCAACCACCGCAAAGCGCACCCATTCCTCGTCGTCCAGCTTGCGGATGAGGGGCGCCACTGCTGAGGTCTCGCCGCGCCGGCCCAGGCTGATGGCGGCTGCAGCCCTTACATTGGGCTCAGGGTCTTCCAGAGCCTTTATCAGAACCCTTGTCGCCAATGGGGAGTTGACGTTTTCCAGAAGTTCGGCGGCGAAGATGCGCAGGTCATTGTCGCTTTCATCCAGAAGGGAATAAATGAGGTCCGGTGCATCATTGGCCATTAAGCGCAGGAGCTCCCGGGCGCGGTTACGCAGATTCACCTTCTCGACGCTGAGCAGCGTCACCAAGCGCGATGCCACTTCCCGGCCTCTCATTTTCACCAGGGCTTGGGCTGCCGCATCCTCGATCTCGGGGTCGCCATCGGCCAGATGGTCCAATAGCGCCACCACCGCCCGATTGTCACGAAGTGTTCCCAGTTCTGCTACGGCCTGGCGCCGTGCCACTGGATCTGGGCTGGAAAGCTGGTCCAGCAATTGTTCAAGCGGGGTAGAGTTCATCTTAAGGTCAGAGGGTGGCCCTGGCCGCCCGGAATGGTGTTGCTTTTCATTGTGATCTATTTTTCCAGGCCGGCTCAAGCTGTGCGGGGCAGCATCATGGCAAAGCTGTTGCGAGGTTCAGTCTCCCAGATGATATTGCCTCCCCAATTCAATAAGGCGGTTCGAGCTAAAAAGAGGCCCAACCCCAGATGATGGTTGCCTTTGTTACCTGTAAAGGGTTCAAACATACGTTCAGCGATTTCGGCATCCGGTCCCGGCCCGCTGTCGCTGATCCTGAGGCCGGCTTGAGATGCATCCTCCACCAGCTCCACCCGCATAGAGGCGCTGGGGCCTTCTTTCATGGCCTCTATGGAGTTAAATATGATCTGGTTGAAAGCCAAGGAAAGGTCCGCATAGGAAGCCCTGACCCGCGCCGGACTGAGAGGGAGGTCGGTTTCCAACTCCAGCTCGTGTTTGAAAAACATATCCGCCCGCCAAAAGGAGAGCTGTTCCCGGGCGAATTGGCTTAGGTCCAAGGGCCGGGGCTCTGAGTCCATGCCCTGGGTGCTTTTGGCCGCCAAAAGCTCTACTTCTTCTGTCACCCTGGCGATTCCTTCCTGTAAAGAAGCCAGGTGCTTTGTCACATCCGGATTGTCGGTTTGCTGCAAACGGAATTCCAACAGGTCCAACGGCAGACGCACCAATTGCAGGGCTCCGGCAAGGTTGTGCACCACTCCTTTGAGCAGTTTTCCCACCAAGGCGGTTTGTTCATAGGCAAATAAAGCCTCAACCACCTTATTGTCCAGCGGAGGCTTGGAGTTCAAACTGAATCCTCCTTGGCCCGGCGGGCCAGCTCCTTACGTTGTTGATGGAAGTTGAAGCGGATAATTCTTTCTTGATCAGATTCGGTGATCTCCAACAACTTCACCGCCGCCTGGGCCTGGCCCGCCGGCGCCTGGGCGTCCACCCGGGTGACTTCTCCCACCGCGAACAAAGGCTGCCCCGGCGCCTCGGGCAGAGTCAGGGTCATTATGATTCGCTCTCCGGGTTGAAGCTCAGCCGCCTGGGCAAAACCTATTCCAGAGCCGGAGATGTCGGTGGTGATGACTTGGGTGGGGAAGTGCTGCGTTATCTGCTGTGAACGTAAATGGTATAGAACCAAATCCAATTTAAAATCCATCCAGCGGATCAAGTCCAATATCGGCGCTAGTTTTTCATCAATACTGGCATCTTCCAATGCCCGGCGGGCCGCAATCTCCAGTTGAGATTGAGTCGCCCAGAGCTCAGAGTCCATGGCCATGATGTGGCGCGCCTCTGGGGTCTCAAGGCCGTAGCGAACCGTCAGCTGGGCGGGGGCGCGATAGTACTCCCGTTCCTTTAAGGTTGGCTCTGTCATGAAGCCTGACCACCTTTTTTACAGTGACTGTTTCTACGCTGGGCTGGAACTTCTACTCAGCCCATATAGCTTTTAGCGGCAACGGCTGTGTCAGGTTCATCGGAGTGATGGTAGTGGGAAAGCATATCCAAAAAGGCGCGCACCACCTCTCCATCGAACTGCTGTTCCGAGCAGCGCATCAACTCCTCCACCGCCTCTACCCGGGATTTGGCCGTGCGGTAAGGCCGGTGACTGGTCATGGCGTCAAAGGCGTCGGCGACGGAGACTATCCTGGCCAAAAGAGGTATTTCCTCTCCCCCTATGCCGTCGGGGTAGCCTTTGCCATCCCAGCGTTCGTGGTGATGACGAATTATTGCCCTCTCACTTTCAGCAAGGTCCATATCCTTGATGATGGCTTCGCCGATCACTGGATGCTGTTTGATCTGCTCATACTCTTCTTCTGTGAGGCGGGATTCCTTCAAAAGGACGTAATCTTTAACTCCGATTTTGCCAATGTCATGCAAGTAAGCGGCAAACCTTAGGGATTCGACCTGGTCAATATCCAGGCCCATGCGCTGGGCCGTAAGCACACTGAGGTTGGTTACACGCCTGGAATGACGGCGTGTATACGGGTCCTTGGCCTCCATGGCGCTGACCAGGGCGCCGAGGGTTGAGTGCAGGTTGTTGACCATGGATTCGTAAAGGGCGATGTTTTCAATATTCAAGGCGGCTTTGTCCAGCAAAAAGCGGGCGATGAAGATATCTTCGCCTTTAAAGGGCGCGCCCCCGTGCTTGTCCGCGGCCACCATGACTCCAAAGACTTCGTCGCGTATCTTGATGGGCAGACAGAAATAATTGTCTTGCACCGGCAGAACGGCATCCATCACCGGGTCCATCTTAGGGCTACCCAACATGGGCTCCCCTTCAGCGGCAACCTTGCCTGCCACACCCTGGCCCAGAATTCCGGCGGTGCGGCCGACCACTTCTTGAGGAAAGCCGTTTACGGCTATGATCAACAGTTGATGAGTGGAGCGGTCCAGGAGAAGAGCAGCCACCCTTTGGGCATCCAGAAATCGCACCGCCAAATCGGCCATGCCTTGATAGATCTCTTCGGAAGTGTGGAGCTGGTCTGTGGCCTCGGAGATCTGATGGATGGTGTTTTGTTGGTGGATGCGGCGCTGCAGCTCCTGGTTCAGCTTTTCTATCTTCTCTTGATGCTTGAGCCTTTCACTGAGTCTTAAGTTTTCTTTTAGCAGCCTTTGCTCGCGGACCACTCTTTCCAGGCTGGCCTTAACCTGTTGCAGGCTGAAAGGTTTTACCAGAAAATCGCTGGCGCCTTGGCGCATGGTATCAATGGCCGCATCCAGAGATGGATAGCCGGTCATGATAACTACCGGCAATGTCTGATCAATGTTTTTGATGGCGCTGAGGACTTCCACGCCGGTCATGCCCGGCATCTTCAAGTCCAAAAAGGCGCAATCAAACCGGCCTTGGGAGAGGTGATCCAAGGCCTCCTGACCGTTGGAAGCGGTAACCACTTCGTGGCGGTTGATGGCCTTGAGGTATTCATAAAGGGCCTCCCGGATGTTTTTTTCGTCATCAACCAGGAGGATGCGCAAAGGCCCGTTGCCTGCGGGTTGTTCAGCCGTTTTTAGTGCAGTCTCCACGCTGCCGAAGTTCTCCTGAATAAATTTGGGAGCCGATGTTGGGGGCGGGTCATTTATGGAGTTGTGGCCCTATGGCGGTCGGCTTCCCGCTTTGGTTGAAATGCCAACATCTTAAGGCGGCATTGATTTGAGATTCTTCCAATATGGCCGTGTTCACTCCCTGTACACGTACAAGTAGATTATTCTAACACAATGTCTTTATGTTAACTAGATTGGCCCGGGATTCGAGCCGTTTTGGACAATATATGCAGGTAAAATAATGCCTTAGACCGCTCAAGCCAGAATACCCAAAAGGGAATCCCGGCGGGCGCGGTAAGCCAATTGCAGGGCGGCATCAGGCGGAAGTTGGCGCAGAAGGCGCTCGCCGTCCGGACTGAAAACGCGCACCACAGACCTGCCTGTCAATTCGTCTTGGGCTAATTCAACCTTGACTTCGAATCGCCGCTCCAACTCCCGGGCCGCCTTTTCCACTTCCGCATCATCAACCGGCGCCTGTGGTGAAGGGGCGGACGCCTCCTTCTGGGGCGGTTCAGACTGCTTGCGCTTGGTGCTTGGCGATGACTCCCGCACTGGCGCTTGGAACAGTTTATCTA
>JASFOZ010000262.1:0-6335 GCA_050116255.1 Desulfarculaceae bacterium | reverse complement strand
GATGGCTGCAAAGACAGAGATTCCCTGAAAAGTTGCTCTAGGCGGCGGCTAATATGGTGAGCCTGGGTGGCCATTGGCTGCGTCACGGGCGCTGGGTTGCTTTTGGTGAAGGATATGGAAGGCGCCCCTGCGGGCTGGCCCTAAAACGCCTTATTGCCGCCTGCGGAATAACAGTAAGGTGAGATCGTCGAATTGCTCGGCTGATTCAATGAATTCTTTTTGAACAGTGACCAGGTTTTCGAGCATGTCCGGTGCGGCAGTGATTTCAGCCTGGGAGAGCCAGGCGCTCACACGCTTCAGGCCGAACATTTCCTCGGCCGGGTTGATGGCCTCATCCAAACCGTCGCTGAATATCAGGAGAATGTCGCCGGGCTCCATCTGCACTTCGCCCCTTTGCAGGCCAAGCTCGTCGTTGATGCCTACCGCCATTCCCCCGATGCGGGGCAGCTCCTGCACCCCGTTGCCGGTGCGGCGTAAAAAGGGTGAAGGGTGCCCGGCATTGGCATAGACCAGCTTTCCGGTGCTAAGTTGGTACACACCATAGAAGATAGTGACAAACATGCACATTTCGTTCTCAGGATAGATCTGCTGGTTGGCTTGCTCCAGAACCTGCACCGGGTCCAGATTATGAGCGGCGCTGTTTTTTATGAGTGTCCGGGTGACGGTCATGAATAGGGCTGAGGGCACCCCTTTGCCGGAGACATCTCCCACCACCAGACCCAGATGGTCCTGGCCTATCATGAAGTAATCGTAAAAGTCTCCGCCCACTTCCCGGGCAGGGATGGTCCTTCCGTAAAGATCAAACTCGTCCCGGTCGGGATAGGCGGGATAGGTGCGGGGAAGAATGGACTGCTGAATCTGCCGGGCAAGGTCCAGCTCACTTTCGATGCGTTCCTTGGCCGCGGTGGTGTTGGCCAACTCTTCCACATATCGGTCCAGATCCCCCACCATCTGGTTGAAGCTCTGGGCCAGGGCCCCTACTTCGTCACCAGGGCGTACATCCTGAACCCGGGTGGAGAAGTCTCCTGAGGCAAGATTTTTGGCCGCCTTGGCCAAGCGCTGCAAGGGTCGAATCAAACCCGCCACCAAAAGCCACACCACGCCTACTAATACGGCCAGCCCGCTCAAGGCGACCATCCCCTGACGCCGGGCCAGCTCCCAGGCCGGAGCCAGGACCTCGCTTTCCGGCACCACGGCGCCGAAGCTCCACTCCAGCCCCTCCACCGGGGCAAAGGCAAGCCATACATAATCGCCGCTGCGCCAGTCTCTGAATCGCATAACCCCCGAGCTTTGCCTGATCATGCGCTTACCCAGCTTGCGCAGGTCGGGGCGTTTGAGGGTCTCGGCCAGGGAAAAAATGCTTTCCCGCATCACCAATTCCGGTTGGGGCGCGGCCAGAAAAGTGCCCATACGGCTGATTACAAAGGCCCAACCCTTCTGACTTATTCCCAGGCGGGACACCTCGCGGCGCAGGTTTTCCAAGGAGACGTCGGCGGTGACCAGGCCCTGCACCCGGCCTTGTTTGACCATGGGCGCCGTATAGGTGGTCATGAGCACGCCGCCGCCGCCCTCGTCAAAATAGGGTTCGCTCCAGACCGGCCGACCCAGTTGAGTGCCCAACAAATACCATTCCCGATGAGGATAGTCGTAGGACTCCACCCCTAATTGTTCGGTCTTTATCCCTTGGGGTGAACGGTACATATAAGGGGCGAATAAGCGCCGCTGGGGATCAAACCTATAAGGCTCGTAGGCTATGGCCATCCCGAAGACATGGGAAGCGTCGCTCAGATGCTGCCTCAGAATGGTAAGCAGCACCTCTTCATTCTTGACGGGGGCGACCTCCAAAGTGGCGGCCAAACCTGCCGCCCTTTCGGAGACCTTGGCCATACCCTGGGCCAGCTTGGCCGCTTGGGCCCGGGTAAGCTCGTAGAGGCGGTCCTGGGCTGCCGCCAGCATGGCCTCCCGGCTTTCTACAAAGCTTACATAGGCCATGATGCCGGAAACCAGGCTCACGCCAATCAGAATAAACAACAAGAAACGGCTGCGCAGCCCCAGGCGGTGTGGCCTCATTTTGGCGCCCTCCAGGCTTCCCGCAAAAAGGAGGCTGCGTTTAAGGGTGCCCCTATAAAGCCTTGCGACAAAAGCACCTTATTGACCAGTTCGAGATCGTTTGGATTGACTTTGCCCCAGGGAGTTTTCTCGGTCCGGGGGGGGATGAGCTTTGACATGGTGTCCAGCATCCAATGCTGATGGCTGTGGTTGCTGGCCAGATTTGCCCCCTCCACCCTCTTCATGACGGATTTAAGGGTTTGCTCAGGTTTGGCAAAGGCCGTTTTCCAGCCTTGCAGGGTCGCGGACACGAAGCGGCGGCAGAGTTGGGTACGGCTTTGCCAGTTCGCTTCCGTGGTGTAGATGCCGTCTTCAGGAAAGTTTAAACCCAGGTCGGCGAATTTGAAGATCACCAAATCCTTCAAGTCAATGCCGGCCTGATAGAGTTGATGAATCTCGTTGTAACGCATGGCCGAAGCCACCTCCAAGGCCCGCAGGACAAAGGGGGCCATGGAGCTGCCTTGGCGCAGTTGCTGAACAGTGATGCCCTCTCTTTTAAACAAGGCCTTTGGGGCCAAACTGAACCGGTCTCCCCAAAGGCCCACCTTGCGGCCTTGCATGTCCTTGATGGTTTTTATGCCGCTGTCGCCAAAGGCCACCAGGGTCAAGGCCGAGCGCTGTATGATTTGGGCCAGATGAACTATAGGCGCGCCCCGGGACTTTTGGCGTATGCCGTCGCATAACCAGGCCATGGCGAAATCGCATTTGCCAGAGGCCAATTTGCCCAGCGGAGATGCACCGGGTCCTCCCGGAACCAAGGTCACTTCCAGGCCGGCCTGTTTGTAAAGCCCCAAGTCCTGGGCTACGTAAAATCCTGCGAACTGCGCCTGATGCACCCATTGCAAACAAACCGTGATCTTGGTGGCTTGCTTTGCCCATGCCGAAGCAGGGCATACCATGATCAGCAGGGCGGCTGACCAGACCCAGATCCGCAAATGGCGGCGGTATTTAGGCAGGCGATCAGTCAACATTCTCATTGCCGGATGCAAGCCTTTTGCTAAAAGCCAGGATGTTACGGCCGCCTTCCCTGCGGTAGTTGACTCGATCCATGAAGCGCTTTGTCAGAAAAATGCCCAGCCCGCCTGGGTTTCTTTGATCCAGGCCAGCCCCCACATCAGGCTCCGGCCTATCCAGCGGATTAAAGGGGATTCCCTGGTCAGTGAATATCATCTCAAACAGGCCGCCGCCGCTGGTGCCACAAGACAGCTCCAACTCTCCCGTGCCTTGAGGATATGCATACTTAATGATGTTGGTGGCGATCTCTTCAGTGGCCAATTCCAGCTGTAATAAGGCCTTTCCTGTAAAACCGGCCTCTTTGGCCTGGCCGGCGGCAAAGAGCAAGAGGCTGGGCAGGTTTTCCATCCTGCACTCAATCTTCATAAAGCGGTGTTCGTCAACAGGCAATCAGGCCTTCTCCAAGTGATATGAAAGGGGATAAATCAATGGAGCAGTTCCTGTGGTGCATTGCTTGCGTCCGGAAGTTGCTCAGCCCAAAAGTTCCAGGGCTTGGGAACGGTCTGCGCAGATGCTGAACAGCTGCTTAAAGCCGGAGACCTCGAAAACTTCCTCAATGAGGGCGCTGAGGCCGCAGAGAGCCAGCTTGCCCTGCATGGGCTTTAGTTTTTTGGCCAGCATCAGTAAAGAGCGCAAACCAGCGCTGCTTATGTATTCCAGTTGCGTGAAATCCACTAGAAAGGCCCTTTGGTTTTGGGCCAGGTTTTGATCAAGTACTTGGTCAAATTCCGGTGCTGACACGGAATCCAAACGCCCCTGGGGTATGACCAAACAAACCCCCCCAGTTTCTTCAACCGTAATATGCATAGTGATGTTTACTCCCTCTAGGCGTGCATACCTTTTTTAACAAGCCTGGGCCTGGCTTGCATTATGGCCAATAATCCCCTCCGAAGCCAAGTATCTTTACTTAGAGGTTGTTGCACGGGGGCGTCCTGCCCCCGATGCAACCTCGGTTTGGCAAAAGTGTGATTTTGCCAAACCTCGCAGATTGCTCGCCATTTCTGTCTCGCAATCTGGCGGGCCGTCCATGGCCCGCGTGAGGCCTTGTGAACAGCTCGACCGGATTTTTGTGGTTTAATGCATTGATTTAAAATTATAATTCCGTTTTCATCGTGCATCGGCCTCACACAGCCACACCTGAGCGGTGGTTTTACTGCTCACCATATAAGCCTTAAGAATATTGCGCCAGCCTCAACACAAGATTGCCAGCCACCTCCCGGCGGTAGGCGGCGCTGGCCCGGATATCGTCAATGGGGCTCACCTCCTGCCGGGCCAGGTCAGCGGCCTGCTTCAGGGTGGATATGTCCAGGGGGCGGCCCTCCAGAAACCGGTTCACTTGGGCGGATGCAACCACAGTGGGCCCCACACTGCCCCAGGCCAGGCGGGCCTTTTCAATGACTCCCCCGGGATTCACCTGGATCAGGGCGGCCAGGCTGGCAATGGCGATGGCCAAGGCCTGGCGCTGCCCCACCTTTTCAAAATGATGAAGGTTGAACTCAGGCGCCTTGGCAATCCATACTCCGGCCAGGATTTCCCGGTCCTGCAAAGACACCTGGCCGGGGCCGGTTATTAAGTCTTTGAGATTGACCCGGCGGGATGAATCAGCCGAGAGTATCTCAACCTGGGCCTGCAAGGCATATAAAGGGGGCAGGGCGTCTCCGGCCGGAGAGGCAGTAATCAAGTTGCCGCCCAGGGTTCCCATATGGCGTATGAGGGGAGAGCCCAATTTGGACAAGGCCTGGCCTAAAACCGGAAACTCCTTTTGCACCAGGGGATGAGCGCTGATCTGGGCGTGAGTGGCCAGCCCGCCCAAAAAAACCTCATCTTTTTTATCCTGTATCTGTTTAAGCTCGTTCAGACGCTCCAGGCAAAGCAGATGATCAGCCTGCACCAGCCCCTTTTGCATCTTCACCAAAAGGTCGGTGCCGCCGGCATATACCATTGCCTCAGGATAACGCTCCCAGAGCTGCCAAAGCTCGGGAAGATTCCGGGGTAAGAAGACCTTGCTCACGCCTCATCCTCCGGCGCCATCTCGGCTGCGGCCCTTTGCACGGCATCCACTATTTTTTGGTAGCCGGTGCAGCGGCAGAGATTTCCGCTGAGCCCATCCCTGATCTGCCTGCGGTCGGGCTGGGAAGTGCGCCCCAACAGGTCCAGGGTGCTGATCACCATCCCCGGCGTGCAAAAACCGCATTGAACCGCATCCGCCTGGACAAAGGCCTGTTGCACTGGATGCAGGTCTTCATCCTGGTTCAGGCCTTCTATGGTCTGGACCCGGCGGCCCTGCAACTGGGCAGCCAGCATCAGGCAGGAGAGGCGGCTCTCACCGTCTACCAATATGGCGCAGGCTCCGCACTCACCCGCACCACAACCTTCTTTGGTTCCGGTCAGCTCAAGGTCTTCGCGCAGGATATCGAGCACCCGCCGGTCGCCCGCAGCCTCCAAACTTATGTCCTGTCCATTGAGGTTGAACTCGATTTTCATTTCTCTTTTTCCTGGTTAGCTTCTGACCTTAAGGCCAGGAGCACTCTTTCCGGAGTAAGGGGGAAACGCTCCGGCCGCATCCCGCAGGCGTCGGCCAGGGCGTTGGCCACTGCGGGCAGGGGGCCGTCGCAGCCCAGCTCGCCCGCACCCTTGAGGCCAAAGGGCCCGGCTGGTTCATTGGCCTGTACGAAGCTGGTTTCAAAGTCAGGCAGATCCATGGCAGTAGGGATGATGTAAGTGGACAGGTCAGGAGTTAGGGTCAGGCCTTCCTGAGAAATGAAATCCTCATGCAGGGCATAGCCCAGACCCTGGGCCAGGGCGCCGTGCATCTGCTGCTCCAGAAGGGGAGGATTTAACACCCTGCCGCAGTCAGTAATGGAAACGAAGTCTTTAATCTCGATCTTACCGGTGAGTTCATCCACCTCCACCGACGCCATTTGGACCCCAAAAGAAAAGATGGCATGGGCAAAACCATGCAGGCGCAGGGCCTCGTCTGCAATCGGCGGGTCCGGCGATATGGGAGCCCGGTACTCCCGCACCGCCATCCTCTGCTCCGAGGGCATATCCTTGGCCAGGTCAGCCAGTTTCACATTTTTACCGGTAGGCGGATGCCCGGCTAGACCAGGCTCCATTCTGATCTCCTCGGGATCGTCAATGCCCAATATCTTGGCTGCCTGCTCTTTGATGGACCGTTGCAGGTCCTGGCAGGCCAGGATCAAGGCGTTGCC
>JASFOZ010000261.1:0-6357 GCA_050116255.1 Desulfarculaceae bacterium | reverse complement strand
AGGCGGGCTCGTCACTGGTGGCCACCACCACCACCGATCTTTTCATGCCTTCTTCGCCCAGGTCACGCTCGATGAACTCGCGAACCTCGCGGCCGCGCTCGCCCACCAGGGCTATGACGCTGACGTCGGCGGCGGTGTGCCGGGCGATCATGCCCAGCATGGTGGATTTGCCCACCCCGGAGCCGGCGAAGATGCCCATGCGTTGACCCTTGCCCAGTGTCAATAAGGAGTTGATAACCCGGACCCCCACATCCACCGGCTCGGTTATCCTGCGCCGGTCCATGGGGGAAGGGGATTGATTATAAAGGGGATAGAGGGTTTCGTAGTCCGGGTCTTCGCCTCCGTCCACCGGCTTGCCCAGGCCGTCCAGAACCCTCCCCAGCAAACCAGGCCCCACTTTGACCATGGCCTCACTGCCGGCGGCGGAAACCGGGCAGCCGGGGTTGATGCCCCGGGTCTCGGCATAGGGCATGATCAGCATGCGCTGGCCCTTGAACCCCACCACCTCCCCCAGGATGGGCTCTTCGCCGGGGTGCAAATAAACCCCGGCCCCCACCGGCAGGACCATGCCCATGGCCTCGGCCACCAGGCCCACCACCTGGGTGACCTTGCCCATGGTCAGCAGGGGGTCGGCCTCTTCCATGGCGTTTAGATATGGGGCCAAGAGGGCGGTCACGGCTCAGGTTTCCTCCGAGGGAGTTTCAGCAGGTTGACCGGCTTTTTGGTTTTCAGAATCCGGCTCGGTTTCAGGCGACTTGGTATCTTGCGATTGCGTATCTTGGACCAGGCCGGCCAGGTCCAAGGACTGGTCTTGGTGAAAGGCGTCTTCCAAGAGCTTGTAGATGCGCCGCCGGCGGGTGGCCACGGTGGCGTCCACCTGCAAGATGGGCGTCTCCACCAGGCATCCCCCCGGCTTCATCTCCGGGTCCGGGCTGATGATGAGCATCTCCTGTTCTTTAAGCTCCTGGGCCAGATCGGGCTTGAACTCCTCCACAAACTCCAGGTCTTTGGGGCAGACCTTGACGTTTATTTTTTCGGCCTCCCCCACCCTGGCCAGGGCCTGGGAGATCACGGACTGGATCAGTTCCGGGGGCACGGCCTCTTGACGCAAAAAATAGCGGTCCAACACCGCCTGCACCAGGGCCAGAATCTCGGCCTCCATGTTGGCCAGGACCTGGTTTTTGGCCTTTTCCAGGGCCTGCATCGCCCGGGACAGGTTTTCAAGGGCAGCGTTTATACGGGCCTGCGAGGCTTCGACGCCTTCCTTTTGGCCCTGCTGGTATCCTTTTTGATATCCTTCTTCCTGGGCCTGATTGCGGATATCCTCGGCCTGGTTTTGGGCCTGGTCCAGCTCTTGTTCGGCCTGGTTTTTCATCTTTTGGGCCAGGCGCTGGGCCTCCTCACGGGGATCCTGGATCTTGCCGCCCACGTACATGAGGTGGAATTGCTCGATCTTCCCCAGGTCCGGCTCCTCTGCTACAGCCTCGCTTTCGGGGCTGAAGTCAGCCATCTCAAAGGGCCGGGGCTCGGCCTGGGCTTTGGGGGCGTTTTTAGACAAGGACATCTTCTCCGCCCTTGCCGCCGATGACGATCTTGCCGTCGCGCTCCAAACGGCGCGCGATTTGAATAATCTTCTGCTGGGACTGCTCCACCTCGCTCAAACGCACCGGGCCCATCACCTCCAGGTCCTCCTGGATCATGGCGGCGGCGCGCTCGGACACGTTGCTTAGGACCTTTTCCTTCAAGGAGTCGCTGGCGGTCTTCAGGGCCACGGTGAGGTCCTCGTTCTTCACCTCTTTGAGCAGGTTCCTGATGCCGCGGTCGTCCACATTGATCAGGTCCTCGAACACGAACATCAACTGCCTGATCTGTTCGGCCAGGTCGGGGTCGTCTTCCTCCAGGCGGCCGAATATATGCTCCTCGGTGGATTTGTCCACGTTGTTTAAAAGCTCGGCCACCGATTCCACACCGCCCAGGCTCTTGGCTTCTATGCCCTCGGTGGAGAGCATCTCCCGCTGGAGCACGCCGTCTATTTCCTCCACGATTCCCGGCGGGATCATGTCCAGGTTGCTCAGGCGCAGCACCACATCGTATTGCAGGTTCTCCGGAAATTCGCGCACCACCTCGGCAGCCTTGGCCTGGGGCAGGTGGGCCAGAATCACGGCGATGGTCTGGGGATGCTCGCTTTTTATGAATCCGGCCAAGGTCTTGGAATCCACATGTTTTACCCGCTCAAAGGGGATGGGGTCTTTGGAGCGTTCGATCTCGGCCAACAAGGACGCCGCCCCGTCGTCGCCCAAGGCCATGGCCAGGGCGCGGCGGGCGGTCATGTCACCGCCGATCATGGGGCCGATCTCTTCTTTGAGCTTCTCCAGAAACTCCTTGAGCAGGTTGTCCACCGTGTCGCCGGTGATCTGACCCAGGTTGGTCATGGCTATACCCACCCGGCGTATCTCCTCCTGCTCAAGCTGTTTGAAGATGTCGGCGGTGAACTGCTCCCCCATGGCCGCCAATATGACCGCCGCCTTGTCCAGCCCTTTGTATTTGCTGCTATCAGTTGCCATGGTTAAAACTCCTTGGCTGTTATCAAACTTCGTGGATCCAGGCCCTGATTACGGAGGTGGCCTTTTCAGGATCCTGCTGGAACAGCGCCAAGATCATGTCGCGGGTGGTAAGCTTGCGCGGACCGCTGATGGCCTCCAGGGCCTCGGCCTCTTCGCCAGCGGGCAGTTCTTCGCCCGGGCCCACCCGGCGCGCGGCCGCCGCCGCCGCCGCTGCTTCCTGGGCGGCCTTGTGTCTGGCCATAAGGTATTTCAGTAAAGGACGCACCACCATAAGGAAGAATAACAAAGCCAGGATCAGGTTCAAGGCCGGCTTGCCGTACTCGCTCACATAATCCTGCCAGCCCATGGCCGCCGCCACACCCGCCTCACCAGGCAGGGCGAAGGGCGCGTTGACCACACTGACCTCGTCTCCCCTACCTTCATTATAGCCCGAGGCGCGCCTGACCAAGTCGGATAGTTGGCGCATCTCCTCGGCGGAGCGGGGGCTGAAGGTGCGGGTGGTCACTCCTTCGGCTGTGGTGGTTTCCTTATATGGGCCGTCGACCACCACCGCCACGGAAAGGCGTTTGACCACACCGGTGGGGCCGGTGGTGGTGGTGCGGGTGTTGGAGACCTCGAAGTTGGTGGTTTCGTTCTCCCGGTCGCTGGAGCTGCCTCCGGCCTCCTCCATACCGGGAGGGGTGGCGTTGCGCTGGGCCAGGTTAAAGCGCTGGTCTGGTGAACCCGCCGGCCGGGGACCGGCATCCTTGGTGTTTTCCGAGTTACGGGTCTCCGAACGCACCGCCACCTGGTCCGGATCAAAGACCTGCTTGGTGGAGGTGGTGCGGGTAAAGTCCAGATCGCCGGTCACGCGCACCACAGCCCGGCCGGGGCCCAACACCTGTTCCAGCATGGTCTGGACCTTGTTCTTGATCTCGGCCTCCACCGAGCGCTGGTACCTCAGCTGGGCCGCGGTCAAGGCTCCGGGGAACTCCTTGGTGTCCTGCTCAGCCCGATACAGCAGGTTCCCCCGGGAATCCACCACCGTGATTTTTTCATTGGTGAGGTCGGGGACCGCCGAGGCCACCAGATACACGATGCCCTCTATCTGGGATTTACGCAGGCTGCGGCCGGTGCGAAGCCTGAGCACCACGCTGGCGGAGGGCTTTTTTTCGTCCTCTACAAACAGGCTTTCCCGGGGCATGACAATATGGACCCGCGCCTCCTCCACCTCCTCAAAGCTGGAAATGGTGCGGGCCAGTTCGCCTTCCAGGGCCCGTTGCAGATTGATCTTCTGCACAAACTCGGTGGTGCCGATCTTGATCTCGTTGAAGACCTCAAAGCCCACTCCGGCCCCCCGGGGCAGCCCTTCACTGGCCAGGGCCAGCCGGGTTTCATATACCGATTCCTTGGGGACCTTGATGACCGTGCCGTTGCCTTCCAGCTCGTAAGGTATCTTCATCTCTTTGAGCTTGTTCACCACCGCCGAGGCGTCGGTCTGCTTAAGCTCGGAATAGAGCACCTGGTATTCGGACTGGTTGATCCACAAGACAAGGGCAATGAAGCCGCCCAAGATAAGGGCGCCGGCGGCCATCAGGGCCAGGCGCCGGCCCATGGACATCTCGGATAGAACCTGGCGCATCCCCGAGCCTTGGGGGGCTTCTTCCGCAGGCGGAAGCGATTCCGAAGCTACAACCTCTTTTTTTTCGTCACCCTCTGCCATCTCTCATTCTCCCGGACAATACTAGAAGTGCATCCGCATGATCTCTTGGTAGGCACTGACCACCTTACCCCGCACTGCCATCAAAAGGCGGAAGGCGATGTCGGCCTGCTCCACCTGGATCATGGTTTCGTGCAGGGTACGGCGCCTCCCCGAGGCCAGGTCCTCCACCCCCAAGTCAGCGGTTTTCTGCAGCTCATCAACCTTGGCGATGGCGTTCTTCATGGTTTCTACAAAGCCCTTTTTTTCTGCCTCTGGCTCCCGCTTGGGGTCCAGACTGTGCAGCTTAGTGGGGTCATAACCGAAGACGCGCATGTCAGCCATGGCAACCTCCTATCAGCGGCCGATCTCTAAGGCCTTCATGGCCATGGTCTTGCTGGAGTTGACCGCGGTCACATTGGCCTCGTAAGAACGGCTGGCGTTTATCAAATTAACCATCTCGGTCACGGTGTTGATGTTGGGCATCTCCACGTAACCTTGTTCATCCGCATCCGGATGGGAGGGGTCGTGCACTTTTCGGAAAGGGGCGGGATCGTTGTAAACGCCCTCCACCATGACCCCACGCCGTGGGTCCCGGCCCGTGGGATAGGGGGGCATGTCCATGGAGCGCTGCAGGTGAGTGGCAAAGGGTTCAGACTTGAACACGGTCACCTTGCGCCGGTAGGGCCCCCCCTCCGCAGTGCGGGTGGTCTGGGCGTTGGCGATGTTCATGCTTATTATGTTAAGCCGGGTGCGCTGGGCGCTGAGGCCGCTGGCGCTGATTTCCATAGAGGAGATAAGGTCCATTTCCTATTTACCTCCCTCGGCGATGGCGGTTTTCAACAAGGTGAATTTCTTGTTGAGAAGCTGAACCATGGCGTTGAACATGATGTTGTTCTCGGCCAGGCGGCTCATCTCTATATCCAAGTGTACCGGGCCGGTGTCTTTGTACACCGGTGCGGCATGATCAAAAGGCTTGGGTTCATTCCAGGGCATATGGGCCGGGTGGGTCTTGCTCAGATTGGCGGGCAGGATGCCCCCATCCAGAGCGGTCCGCAGCTGCTTTTCAAACTCCAGCCCCGTGCCCCGATAGTGGGGAGTGTCTACATTGGCAAGGTTGCGGGCGGTGAGCCGGTTTTTGGTCACCCGCCGGTCCATGTTTGCTTCCAGCAGCTGACTAGTGCGGTCAAATATTTTGTCTATCCCCATACTGTTCCTCCAAGAGCGACCGCGAGGACCGCGGCCTGGGCAAATTCCATGCAACTGATGTGCCAGGATGAACAGGGCGTGGCGGTTTGAAATCTATAAATAAAATATCATTTATATCAATGTGTTAACCATATAAGTGTTTGAATGGGGTGGAGCGATGCTGCCAGGGCAAGGTGCCGACAATGTATTGACGCTCCAGATGGGCAGGAAATGCCACTATCAGGAAGGGTGTGTAATTATATTAATTACTTCAAAAAATAACTCTATATTCCGCCAGAGGCGGCTTAGGGCCGCTGTCATGGACTTATCCCACAACCGATGGGATAAGGCCTTTCTTTACAGGCCCTTACTGACTTTATACTCGTTGAGTTTGTTGCGCAGGGTGCGCACGCTTATGCCCAGGATTTTGGCGGCGTGGGTGCGGTTACCGTCGGTGTGCTCCAAGGCCCGGTCTATCAGGACCCTTTCGGCATCACGGAGGGTGGGAGGCAGGCCCAGTTGATCGGCGCTGAGGGCGCCGGTGGGGGCCGGGGCTCCGGTTTCTTCGAACATGAGGGTCTCAGGGTTGATGACCGGATCCTGACTCAAGAGCACCGCCCGCTCTATGGTGTTCATAAGCTCGCGCACGTTGCCCGGCCATTCCTGCCCGGCCAGAAGCTTCTGGGCCTTGTCGCCGATGGTCATGCCCTCTTTATGGTTTTCGGCGGCGAATTGGTTGAGGAAATAATCGGCCAGCAGCAGGATGTCGCCAGGCCGCTGGCGCAAAGGGGGAATGTGCAGAGGGATCACGTTCAGGCGGTAGAAAAGATCCTGCCGGAACCGAGCCTTTTCGATGTGCTCTTTGAGGTCCCGGTTGGTGGTGGCCACCACCCTGACATCCACGGGCACCGGCCGCTTGCCCCCCAC
>JASFOZ010000260.1:0-6360 GCA_050116255.1 Desulfarculaceae bacterium | reverse complement strand
AACCGGGCTCATACCCTGGCGCGGGTGTACCAGAGCCTGCAGGAACAGACCTTTACTGATTTCGAGTGGCTGGTGGTGGACGACGGCTCCAGCGACAACACCGCCGAGATGGTGAGCGCCTGGCAAAAGCAGGCCCCCTTTCCCATACGGTATTATCATCAAGAAAACCAAGGCAAGCATATAGCCTTTAACCAGGGCGTACGCCGGGCCCATGGCCGGCTCTTTCTTGTCCTGGACTCGGACGACGCCTGTTTGCCCCAGGCCCTGGAGCGGCTTTGGTTCCATTGGCAACAGGTTCCCCCGCCGCAGCGCGATGGTTTCGCCGGGGTGGCGGCCCTTTGCCAGGACGAGTCAGGCCGGGTGGTGGGAGACAATATTCCCCAGCCGCAAATGGACTCCGATGCTGTGGAGATAAGGCGGCTCTACAAGCTTAAAGGCGAACATTGGGGTTTTGTGCGCACCCGCATCCTGCGGCAGTTTCCTTATCCAGAGGATCCGGATATGCCCTTCATCCCCGAAGGCGTGGTCTGGTCCCAGATCGCGTCTCGCTATCGCACCCGTTTTATAAACGAGCCTTTGCGGGTGTATTTCCAGGGCGCGGACCAACTCACCAAGACCGGGTTTTCCCTACGCCATGCGCCGGGCCTGGCCTTGTGGCATCAAGTCACTCTGAATCTGGAGGGGGGCTGGTGGCGGCAGGACCCATGGGGGCTTTTGCGCTCGGCCCTGAACTACGCCCGTTTTTCATTCCTGGGGGGAAGGGGTGTGAAGGAACAAAGGCGCGGACTCGATATCGGCCCAGCCCTGTTTCTGTGGCTGGCGGCGCTGCTGCCGGGCTGGCTGGCCGCCTGCCGGGACCGGCGCAGGCTATAAGCGCTGAAACCTGCCTAGGCGGCGTCCACCGCCTCCTGGTACAGGGCGGCGGCGTCCCGGAGTAGCCGCTCCCGGCTATACTCACCGGCCACCATCTGTTGCAGCCTGAGCCCCATTTCTTGGGCATCGCCTTGATTCTCCAGCACCCAGGCCAATCCCTGGGCCAGGGCCAGGGCATCGCCCGAGGGCGCGCTCAGACCCCTTTGGTGCCGGCTGAACCCCTGGCCTTCAAACTCCACCGGCCCCAGCAGGTCGGGCACCCCGCCCACCGCCGTGGACAGCACCGGCCGGGCGCAGGCTCCTGCCTCCAGGATGACCATGGGCGTGCCTTCGTTTAGGCTGGCGAGCATGAGCAGGTCAAGCCCGGGATAAAAGGCCTCCGGATCGCTGCGATTGCCCAGGAGGCGGAAGCTTTCCTGCAAGTTCAGCTCACGGGCCTTTTGCCTTAGGCCCTCAAGGTCTCTGCCGCTTCCGCCTCCGATCAAAACGAACAAGCATTGCCTGAACAAATCCGGATTCAGAGACCTGAGCTGGGCAGCGGACTCCAGAAAAAGACCGTAGTTTTTAACCGGCGCCACCCGGCCCACACAGCCGATCAGCTTTTGCTCCGGCGCCAGCCCCAGCTCCCCGCGAAAGGAGCGGCGGCCCTCTTCGGCTCGGGAAAAGGGTTCCAGATCGATTCCCAGGGGGAGGATTACATATTGTTCCCTATGGCCCACCTGGAAACGGCCCTGTATCTCCTGCAACTGCTGGTGGCTGAGCACCACGATGCGCCAGGTGGCCAGCCGGGCCAGAATTCGCTCCAGGGTCAGAAAGACCCTGGCCTTTAAGGGGCTGAAGTAGCCCTGAAAGGTGTGCCCGTGAAAGGTGTGGATGGCCTTGGGTCTTGGCCAGCCCCTGAGTTTGGCCCAGGGCAGGTAGAGCAGCAGCGCCGCCCGGCCCAGAAATCCGGCCTTGGAGGTGTGGGTCTCTAATATATGGGGCTTGACGCGCCCCAATAGCCTAAGTATTTGCACCAGGCAGACTAGATCGTTCCAGGGGCTTATAGCCCGCCCCAGCCTGGGAAGCAGGGTGTAGTCCAGGCCCTGGGAGATGAACCAAGGCCCCATGTCATCCTCGTCCGGGGCCACCCGGCCTGCAACCAGGGTTTGCTCGAAGCGCTCCTGGTCCAGCCCCCCGCTCAGCCAGGCCACATGCTTGGCTGGACCGCCCACATTGAGCCGGGCGATGAGCCGCAGCAGGCGGATGGGTTCGGCCTCGCTTCCGGGCCCTGGGCTGGACTCAGAGGTCATAACAGGCTAATCCTCGCGAATTCCAAAGAGCAGGTTGGTGAAACGTTTTTTTACCGTTTTATCTATCTCCGGACCCAAGCGGGCCATAAAGAGATTCTCCGGCCTCAGCCCCACGTTGGGCTCATTGGTGGGGTACTGGCGGAATCCAAAGGGAGTGAGCAGGTGGATGATGGTGTCGCGGTATTGGGTCACGGTCTTTTTGGTCTCATCCAGATCCCAATGCCAGGAATAACCCACAATATATAAGATGCGTTGGTCATTGACCGGCTCCATGCAGACCGACTTGAGCAGGGGTTTCATCAGGCCCAGGTCCCTCCAGCCCCGGGCGTTTTCGCCAAAGACCTCGAACATAACCGGCGGGTCCAATTGGGCCCAGCGTTCATCAGGCGGGGCGGGCCGCCTGACGGCGAAACCTACGATGGTTTTGCCCTGGTGCAGGGCCAGGCACAGGTTTCCCTGGGGATCCTGGGCCTGAGTCAGCAGGCTGTCCTTGGTGGTGAGCAGGGAACGATAGCTGGAAAAGACCCCGATGCCCGGGTCCAATTCCCACTGCCCCAACTCCTGGGGCTTCACATAGGAGAGCAGCTCCACTTCTCCCCGTTTGGTCTCCAGGCGCTGTCTTTGGCGCTCGTTCATGGGGCCGATTTCCGGGTGAATATAGGGACCCGGGACAAGGGCAAGGTTAATAGTCCTCGTAACCGGTGTGAATGCGTTTCATCATGATGGTCAAATTGTAAAAATTGCCCCGGGGGTCCTTGGCATAGTCGGGCAGGCTGGCGTATTCAAAGAAGTCCAGCTTGCGGGCGGCGCGGATGCCTGCATCCTCAACTCCCTGTATGAACTCCGCCACCAGCAGCGAAAGACCCATGTTGACCGCCAACTGGATTATGTCCAGGAGCATGTAGGTGCCCAAACGCTTGTGCCGCACCCAGGGGTCCAAGACCACCCTGAGGCGTGCGATATGCGCCCTGGCTCCGGGGAAGTAGCGGTAGAGGGTTGTCTTACCCACGATGCGCCCTTCCTCGGTTTCGGCGATGATAGGTAGAACCAGGCGGGGGTCATAATTGAGGATCACCTCCCGCACCACCTGCTCGTCGCTGACATCGTGCCACAGGTACCAGCGGTCTGTGGCGGGAATGCGGCTGTAGAAGGCAACCAGCTCATCTCCGTCCTTTTCCGGGTCCAGAAGCCGCAGGCGGATCTCGGTCCCGTCTTTGAGTATTACAGGGCGGGGATAGCCGTGTTTGGAGATGGGCATGGCGCTGTTCTCTCCATGGGCAGGGGTTTTATTTACATATTTTCTACGATCAATTCTAGGGTGTCAGCCACCCGACAGCAATAGGCATACTCATTGTCATGCCAAATTAAGAGGCGCAGCAACGGGCCGCATAAACTAAGCCAATTCAGGTCTATGACCGCGGAATGGGGGTTGCCGGCATAATCCAGAGAGACACGGGAGTTGCCCATAAAGCCCGAATCCAGGGCCAAGACCTCTTTGAGCTCCTCTTTTGCAGCCTGTTCCAGGAATTGGATCACCTGATCCTGGTCCTTAGGCGGACGCTGCAGAAGTACGTCCGCCAACAGGGCGTTCACCCCCAGCATGGGAACCCGGAGGCTCATGGCCGTCAGCCGGCCTTTTAGCCTGGGCAATAATTGGGCTGTGGTCCTGGCTACCTGGCTGGCCACCGGCCGCACCGCCAATCCGGAACGGCCGGCGGTGAACTCCGAGGCCGGGCCGTCCAACAGGGTGTCGCAGCTGAGCCCGGGGTGGACCGTGGCCACTGCCGCCTGCTCCACGCCGAAGGCCTCGTCAACCACCCTCAACACCGGCGCCAGGGCGTTGGCCGTGCAGGTGGAGCAGGAGATGACATGGTGACTGCCGGGGTCATAGGTGTCCAGGTTCAGGCCCCTGACCAGGGTTGCCTGGGCAGCCTGGTCCGAACGGGTTATGATCACCTTTTCCACCAAGCCCTCTGCACATGCAATCGCCTGCCCGATGGAGGAGTCGTCGCCAGTGGCGTCCACCAAAATCCTGATCCCCAGTCCCCGCCAATCCATCTCAGTAGGCTCCTGGTTGAAGCCAAGCGGTACCTTTCGGCCTGAGACAAGCAGGGCGCCGTCCTGGGCTTGAACCTGGCCGGGATAGGGCCCGGCCAAAGAGTCGTGGGCCAAAAGATAGGCCAAGTTGGCGGTCAACTCACGGGGCTGCCGCTGGTGGGGATTGATCTCAAGGACTTGGGTCACTTCCAGCCCCTGGCGCGCCTCCAACTCCCGGAAGAGACGGCGTCCTATACGGCCAAAACCTATGAGTCCGATTTGGGTCATGATCTTTAGACGGATGGCTTTGTTCAGGCCGTCAAGCTTTTGGCCACAGTGGCGCCGAATTCGCCCAGGGCCTTTATTACATTGATGCCTGCTTGCTCCATACGGGTTATCTTGTCGCCGGCCCGGCCCTTGCGTCCGCTGATGATGGCGCCGGCATGACCCATGCGCTTGCCCGGAGGGGCGGTGAGCCCGGCCACGAATCCGAACACGGGCTTGGGATAGCCTTGTTTCACCACCTCAGCGGCCCGTTCCTCAGCGTCGCCCCCGATCTCACCTATGAGCGCCACCGCTTCGGTCTGGGGGTCGTCGGCGAACATGCCCAGGAGATCCACAAAATCCAGGCCTATGATGGGATCGCCGCCGATGCCGACGCAGGTGCTTTGACCGAGCCCCGCCTGCGTGAGCTGGTACACCACCTCATAGGTGAGAGTGCCGGAGCGGCTGACCAGCCCCACCTGCCCGGGCTGATGGATGTATCCGGGCATTATGCCCAGCTTGCACTCGCCAGGGGTAATGACCCCGGGGCAGTTGGGCCCCACCATAAGGGTGCCCCGGGCCTTGAGAAATGCCTTGGTCTGGATCATGTCTTTCACCGGGATGTGCTCGGTGATGACCACCACCAACTTGACCCCGGCGTCGGAGGCCTCGCAGGCGGCATCAGCGGCAAAGGCCGCGGGTACGAACACGATGCTCACGTCAGCACCAGTCTGTTTCACCGCCTCGGCCACGGTGTTGAATATGGGCACTCCCAATACGCTCTGACCCGATTTGCCCGGGGTGACCCCCGCCACCACCTGGGTGCCGTACTCTATCATCTTCTCGGCGTGGAACATGCCTTCACGGCCGGTGAGGCCCTGCACCACCACCCGGGTGTCTTTGTTCACCAGGATGCTCATCCATCTCCTCCGCATGCCTGCCGCCCGGCGGCAGGGTTTTCAATATAACATGGCGAAGGCTCAGTCTATCCCAGGATGGGTGAGGGTTCAAGGCTTGGGCAAAAGGCAGTTCAACCAAGCGGTTGACACCTGGGGAATGGGATTGTATAGTTCCGCCACATGTCGCGGGGTGGAGCAGTTCGGTAGCTCGTCGGGCTCATAACCCGAAGGTCGGAGGTTCAAATCCTCCCCCCGCTACCATAAAGAAATCAACCAGTTAGGGCCATTTTGCCGGGCTCTATTTTTTTGTTTGCAGGCATCTTCCCCACAATATTCCCCACATTGTTAGTAAAAATAGGCCATCATCCCAATCTTTCTCCAAAATCTCGTACCATGGGGTGGGTTAGGATTTTCGGGCTATTGCGGTCATGGGTATTGGTCTAAGGGGTTCTGTTTTGGGCAAAAGCACTACGAATCCGTAGGCCGGGTGTTCGAATCACCCCGGGCGCACCAATTATAATAAGGGGTTAGGCCGCATGGCCTGACCCCTTGAGCTTTTTTGCGGGAGTAATGTGGGGTAATTTTTTAATGCGGTGCATCTCATAGCGGCAGGCCGTCCACATCCACGCCCAGGGAACGCAGATATAGCTCTGTAGTGCGCAGAGACTCGTGTCCCAGTCGGACTTTAATCTGGCTCAACCGTAGCCCCTCGTCCGCCCATTTGCGCGCCCGCCAGTGCCGGTAGCTGTGAGGAGTGAACGCCTTTTGCACGGCCAGGGCGCACAGGTCCCGCTGCAGGTTCTGGTACCAGCGTGGTTGCCGGTGGCCGCCAGTCCGGCTGCTGAACACCCAACGATCATCCTCAACCAGATCCAGCAGGCGCCTGGCCAAGGTGATCTGGGTAACCAGATTGGTGGATGGAATTAAGGAAAAAAGAAAAGCCCCTGAGGCCTAACACAACTTTCAAAATTATTTCCAACAATCTGGTCTTGGCT
>JASFOZ010000259.1:0-6387 GCA_050116255.1 Desulfarculaceae bacterium | reverse complement strand
AGGCCTTATACCGGGCCGAGCGCGCTGCCTGTTCGGGAGAGCTTCCACCGGCCTCCACCTTCACCCGCCGCAGATCAAAGCCGGTCCCCAGTTTTTGGGCCAGATCCCTCACAAAACGCCCATCCCGGGCAGAACCGGACCGCAGCCTATGATCCACATGCGCCGCCACCAGGCGCCAGCCCCGCTCAGGGGCCATTTGCGCAAGCAGGCGCAGCAGGCCCACTGAGTCCCCGCCTCCGCTCACTCCCACCAGGATTACGCCTTGAGGCGGAAAATTACCCGCCAGACGCACGCTTAGATCCAGGGGCTTGCCTGTCTTGGCGGGCATGGACTTGACGCCGGTGGCAGTGGGGGCTAAGCTCATTAAATAAAGACCTTTTTAGAGATGGAATACCATGTCAAACCCTCGAGTAGTCTCGGTAAATATTAGCAGCAGCAAGGGAGTACGCAAGAGCCCCATCGCAGAAGGCCAGTTGGAGCCGGAACACGGCCTCAAAGGAGACGCTCATGCCGGCCCTTGGCACCGTCAGATATCCCTTTTAGCCTTGGAATCCATCCAATCGATGCGGGACAAGGGACTGGATGTCAATCCCGGCGACTTTGCCGAAAATATCACCACCGAAGGTCTAACCTTATATACCCTGCCGGTGGGCACCCGCCTCAAGCTGGGTACGGTGGAGGCGGAGGTCACCCAAATCGGCAAAGAGTGTCACAGCGGTTGTGAAATTCGAAAACTGACCGGCGACTGTGTTATGCCCCGGGAGGGCATCTTCGTCAAGATCCTTACCACCGGCAAGGTGAAACCCGGTGATCAAGTGAGGGTCCTCAACCCTAACCAGGGTGAGTAGGCTGTGAACAGCATTCAGCGTTTAAACGGTGAAAGCTGTAGCTATTTCCTGCGGGGACGTTGCACCAAAACCAAAAGCCCGGAGCTTTCAGCCCAAGCCCGCTGCGCCTTGTTGGACGCCCGCCGTAAAGTGGGAGCCCGAACCCTGGACCGCTTGGAGAGGATCAAAAAACTGGCCGACCCCGGAGACCGGGAGGTGGCCCGCCGCCACGTGATCCAAAAAAACCTGGAAGCCATCACCCGCATCTCCTGTCCCGGATTCGTTCCCGCCCGGGGGGGAGGCTCGCTTTGCATCCACCAGCACCTGGTCTACTGCCTTCTTCTCTTGCCTGAGTGCCTGGGCCGTTGCGACGATTACATGCTCTCCCGGCCCCAGCCGCCCCGGGCCAGGGAGGGGGGCGCGTGAAAAAAGCCCTGGACTGCCCCGCTTGCGGTGCTCAAGTGGAGAAGTATAAGAACCCCTTCCCCACCGTTGACATCGTCATTGAGTTGACGAGACCCGACCAATCCCGTGGCATTGTTTTGGTTAAGCGCAAAAACGAGCCCAAGGGCTGGGCCCTGCCCGGGGGGTTTGTGGACTACGGCGAGTCGGCTGAAGAAGCCGCCCGCCGGGAGGCCCGGGAAGAGACCGGCCTGGAGGTGGAGCTGACGGCCATGCTGGGGGTCTACTCCGACCCGGGGCGGGACCCCCGCTTCCACACCCTCTCGGTTGTGTTCGCGGCCAAGGCCCAGGGCGAACCCCAGGCCGGGGATGATGCCCTGGGGGTGGGTGTATTCAGTCCCGCCAAGCTGCCCCAGTCTCTGTGTTTTGACCACAAACGCATACTCACCCATTACTTGAGATGGCGGCGGGGGCGCCGGCCGGCGGCCCCCGTTTTAGCCCAGGAGACCGGCATGAGCGCAGACCGACCTCTCGACCCGGAGGAACAAAAACGCCTTTTGGCAGTGGCCCGGGAAACCATAACTGAGCTGGTGCAGGGAAACAGGACAACCGGCCGCAAGGCGGATCTGCCCGGGCTCGAGTTCCAGCGGGGGGCCTTTGTGACCATTCACCGCCGGGGCCGCCTGCGTGGCTGCATCGGAAATTTTATCTCCGAAAAGCCCCTGGTCAATACCGTGGAGGATATGGCCATAGCCGCCGCCTCCCAGGATCCCCGCTTTCCCCCCCTGGCTCAACCCGAGCTGGGGGATATCGACCTGGAGATCAGTGTGTTATCTCCCCTGCGCGAAATAGAGGACCCTGAGGAAATCCAGGTGGGCACCCACGGCATTTACATTATCAGCTCCCGGGGCCGGGGCGTACTCCTGCCCCAGGTAGCCACGGAGCAGGGCTGGGACCGCAAGACCTTTTTGGAGCACACCTGCCTGAAGGCCGGCCTGGAGCCGGGTTGCTGGAAGCAGCCCGACACCAAGATACTGGTTTTCACCGCCCAGATATTCGGGGAGTTGGATCAGGGCCCGGCCGCGCCCTGAGGCCGGGCAGGTCCAGGTGCAGGCCTAATTTTCTATGGGTAATCGCCCCAGCAGTAGCAATTATCTGGCATTGGCCAGCCGCTTGGCCAAGGCCGGATATTTGTCGGCCAAGTTGTCGCGCACCAAAGCCGGAACCAGCCCATTGATGTCGCCGCCCAGGCAGGCCGCTTCCTTGATGATGGTGGAACTGACATAGAACCATTTGTAATCGGTCATCAGGAATACGGACTGCACCTTCCGGTTAAGCTTGCGGTTCATCAGGGCCAACTGGAATTCATACTCAAAGTCGCTCATAGCCCTTATTCCCCGCAATATCACGTTGGTATTCTGACTGATCACGTAATCAACCAACAGGCCATCAAAGGCATCCACGCGGACGCCGTTCATGGGGGAAACCACCTTGCGGATCATCTCCAGACGCTCCTCCAGGGAGAACAGCTCTGTCTTCTCCGGGTTTTTGGCCACAGCCAGGATCACCTCGTCAAAGATGTCCAATCCCCGGCGTAAGATAGAAAGATGCCCGTTGGTTATGGGGTCAAAGGAACCAGGGTAAATAGCCCGCTTCATGTCAGTGCCTTTCTCATATCTGGATATTGTAAAAAACTCAGTTCAGTTTGTCCGTAAACCCTGTGATCGCTCAATCTGGCCTGGCCCGCCTCTACAGGACGCTCCCTAGGGGAGTGCTCAACTACCAGCCATCCCCCGGGTGCCATAATCTCAGGCCGGACCACCGCCTCAACTACTCTTTTGACCAGCCCCTTGTCATAAGGGGGGTCGGCCAATATCAAACCAAAGGGTCCGTGTTCCTTAAGCCTCTGGGACCTGATGGCGTCTACGGCCAGCACCTGCGCCTGCTCGCCAACCGCCAGGGCGGCCAGGTTGTCCTCCAGGGCTTTGAGGGCGGACCTGTTTTTTTCGACAAAAAGGCAGAAGGCCGCTCCCCGGCTGAGGGCTTCCAGGCCCAGGGCGCCGGATCCGGCAAAGAGATCAGCCACCCGGGCCCCGGAAACCACGGGGCCTAAAATGTTGAAAAGCGCCTCCTTGACTTTGGCGGAGGTGGGCCGGGTTGCAACCCCGGCAGGGGTTTTTAATCTCCGCCCCCGCCATTGCCCTCCGCTGATTCGCAAAAATCGGGCCTCTCTTAGGCTCAGAGATAATCCCTGACCAGAATCTCCGCTATCTGCACCGCGTTGGTGGCGGCGCCCTTGCGCACATTGTCGGCCACCACCCACAGGTCGATGCCCTTCTCCTGGCTGATATCCTCGCGGATGCGCCCCACCAGGGTCTTGTCCTGACCCGCCGCCATCAGGGGTGTGGGATAGATGTTTTCAGAGGGCGTGTCCACCACCTTGACTCCCGGGGCGTTCATCAAGGTGGATCGCACCTGGCCGGCGCTAAGCTTTTTATCTGTGGTTATATTGACCGCCTCACTATGAGAGTAAAATACCGGAACCCGCACGCAGGTGGCGGTGACCATGATGTTATTGTCGCCCATGATCTTGCGGGTTTCGTTGAGCATCTTCATCTCTTCTTGGGTGTAGCCGTTTTCTTCAAACGACGCGATGTGGGGCAAAAGGTTCAAGGCTATCTGATGGGGATAAACCTTGCTCTGCACAGGGCTGCCCTCGTGCCAGGCCCTCAGCTGATCCTCAAGCTCGAAGACCGCCTTTTGTCCGGTGCCGCTGACCGCCTGGTAGGTGGTGACCACAACCCGGCGGATGGTGGCGAGATCGTGCAGGGGCTTAAGCGCCACTACCATCTGGATGGTGGAGCAGTTGGGATTGGCTATGATCCCCGTGTCTTTATAAAAGCGGATGTCATCGGGATTAACCTCAGGGACCACCAGGGGCACCCTGGGGTCCATGCGCCAGGCCGAGGAGTTGTCGATCACCACCGCCCCGGCTTCAGCGGCAACGGGGGCATACTCACGGCTGGTCGAAGCCCCTGCCGAGAACAAAGCCACCTCAATGCCCTTAAAGCTGTCTTTGCCCAGGACCTGGACCTCCAGCTCCTCCCCCTTGAACTTCAGCTTTTTGCCGCGTGAGCGCTCCGAGGCCAACAGCCTCAGTTCACTCAAGGAAAACTCTCTCTCTTCCAGGCACCGAATCATCTGATTGCCCACAGCGCCGGTGGCGCCGCAGACGGCTACGCGGCATGTGTTGCTCATGATATTATCCACCCTTTCCAGTCCCCAACCGGAGCCGGCTGCGGCCAGCCCTGGCCCTGATTGGTATTGCACCTCTTTTTAGCCAAGCTTTAACGATAATGCAAATATTTTGCTGGGCCCGCAAAAAACGGTCCCGGCTTCCGGCACCTAACCGGAATCCGCAACTAGATTATTTGTAAGGGGTATAGAGCCCTAGGCAGAGGTTACTTCTTGGTGCTTGGCCGCCTCTTCGGCTTCGTGGGCGGCGCGCCTCCGGGCCATCAAATGGGCCCCCAGCGGCCCCAAGACCACGTAGGCCGCCATCAACATAAAGCCCATTACCTGGGGTTGAATGGCGATCAAGGTGAAGAAAAGCAGGACCGCCACCAGGTAGTTGAACGACTTCAATCTGGCCACGCCCAGTTCTTTGAAGGCCAGGTAATGGATGTTGCTCACCATCAGAAAGCTGAGCACAAAAACCATGATCACCACAGGCCAAAAATTCACCGGCCCGGGATAGCCCAGGGCGTTCATCATCAAGACGCTGGTGGCGATGGTGGCGGCTGCGGCCGGGATGGGCAGCCCCACGAAATACTTAGTGCCCACCGACTCCACCTGCACGTTGAACCTGGCCAGGCGCAGGGCGCCGCAGGCTACGAACAAGAAGGCGGCCAGCCAGCCCAAACGGCCCACCGGCTTGAGCGCCCAGTGAAAGGCCAAGATGGCCGGAGCGGCGCCAAAGGCCACCACATCGGCCAGGGAGTCATACTCTACTCCGAAGCGGCTGACGGTGTTTGTGGCCCGGGCCACCTTGCCGTCCAGTCCGTCAAAGACCAGTGACGCCAATACGGCCAAGGAGGCGTTGAAAAAGTCCCCCTCCATGGAGGCGATGATGGAGTAAAAACCGGCCAGCAGGCTGGCGGTGGTGCATAGGTTGGGAAGTACGTAGATAGCCTTGCGGCGCTCGCTTCTGGTGATCCTTTTTTTGCGGCGGCGGCGGGCCATTTCACATCTCCCCGATCTGACTCTGACCGGCTGTCACCCTTTGCCCCAGGGTGACGGTCACGCTGGCCTCCAAAGGCATATACACGTCAAGCCGGGAGCCAAATAGAATCATACCGAATCTTTGTCCCCTTTGCACCCGGTCTCCCGGCACCAGACGGCATTCTATCCTGCGGGCCACCAGGCCCGCCACTTGGGCCACCATAAGGGTGCCGCCCCTATCGGTGGCAATCACCACCTCCTGGCGTTCGTTTGCTTCCCGGGCCCGGGGACGGTCAGCAGGCATAAAGCCGCCAATGACGTAATTAACTTTCTTAACCTGTCCGCTTATGGGAACCCGGTTTACGTGCACATCCAAAAGGTTCATAAAGATGGAGACCATACGCGCCCGGCCCCCGGGCAGGTCCGGGCATGCCACCTCTTGCACTGCAACCACCTTGCCGTCGGCCGGGGAGATGACGGCGCCGGTTCCGGCCTGGTCCTGGCGGGCGGGGTCACGGAAAAACCACAACATCAAGGCTGCCGCCGCCCACAAGGGAACGGCCAGCCACCAGACCTGCAAGGCCGTAGCAGCCAGGGCCAAGAACAAGTAACCAGCCACATAGCCCAGGCCGCTGGCGGCAAGGGGAAACTTGTCAAACACCATCATATTCCCAGTAAATAACCGTGTTAACCGCTATTTATCCGGATCGTCCCGGTAGCTGGCCAGAATGGTCTCAATGCGGTCTCTACCGGCCAGCTTGACTTTTTTTAGGTGCTTCAGTTCCACCTGCTCCTCGTTGGAAAGATAGAGTCTCTCATTGAGATCGTCCAGGCGTTTCTCCAACTCCAGATGCTCATTCCAAAGCCTGGCCAACTCCTCGTCTCTGGGCAGGAGACTCTGAATCAGATCGTAATCTTTCTGTTCCATGATCCTCCC